>JAICVW010000256.1 GCA_025935105.1 Nitrososphaeraceae archaeon | reverse complement strand
TCTGCAATCTCTAATCCAGTAAAAGATTTGAATAACAATGGTTTTCTAGAAAGTCGAGCATAAGACATCAATACAGTATCGAGTATGTCCAGATCAATGGAGAATATAGCTTTAAGCTTTCAATTACGCAAGAGGTCCACTCTACCTACGGAACTACAACAGAATTCTAAGGTACAAGGGCCAATGAAATTAGCTTTCTCCATGACCTGTCCTGCAAGATCTCAGGAGTATATCCGCCTATGTTAACTTTCTTCGAAACTCTTTTTGTCAGATAAAGTCCAAATAGCGCTAAAGTATACCAAAACTGACTGTCTGGCTTCGATGTAAATGACTTTAATGCCCATTTGAACATATGGTAAGCATTAGGATGATACTCTGATACATAATTCAATAAGGCTTCACTAGAGTTGTATAGCACGTAGTAAGCATGCTCATAAAGTTCCTTCTTGGTAGCGTAATTTACCCTATTAATCTTGGAACCTCCTCTAAATAGGTTGTAAACGATTGAATCGATGTTGTTCTCAGATTCAATTGTATTTTTACATCTTCCAATTGTAGAATGTACATGAGAATCACTTCCTGCAATAGTGTGCATTTTATGATGTTCTGCAAATTTGTTGGCAAGGATATTAGAAAAAATGTCTACATTGTTGCTATTAAAAGACTCTATCAAGTTACAAAGGCTAGCTTTTCCGCGTATACCGTTTGAAACAGCAAATGGATGAGCTGCGCAAGACACTGCATTTTGTAGTCTTATTTGATCCAAAGTTTCCTCTAGTGTCATTCCCGGTCTGATAGTTTGGTGTATGCCATACGCCAGCACGTGTCCTCCGTTTTCTACTGTTATCTCTTCAGCCGGATAAATTTTAACGTTATAATATTTGTGATGGTTCTGTTGGTATGTAAGTATCTCATTATAGCCCTGAAGGGTGTTATGGTTGGTAACAAAAAGGGCGTCGATCTTTTCTCTTAGCGCGCTGTCTAAGAGTTGTTCCATCGTAACCCCGCAATCGAATGGAATACGATCTGATTCGTTCCTAAAATTTGAATAAACATTATGACAATGAGCCTCTAAGTTAAGAATTTCTGTCGTGACCCTTTTACCTTCTTTAACTATAGTTAAATCTCCCGTATTATTAGCATATCGGAAACTATATCACCCTGACAGGCCACACTTAAAAACAATTTACATGCGAGTCCGCTTTATCTCAATTAAACTTTAATTGAGAATCTGACTGCTTGGTTTTTACTCCGTTACCTGATACCTAACGGCCACACAAACCTAAAAAATGATCGCTAGCAGTTGTTGAAGAGATTGACGAATGACACCCTTGGCACATTCGAATGACTAGTACGATAAACCCTAAATATTTAGGTTTAACCCATGAGAGGGTTGCTAAAGTAGATTATTTCTATTCTCTGCACATGTATCACAGTATTTTTCTATTAGAATAATCCCATCACCAACATCAAACAAAGCTTCCTGACTTGCCTTAATGCCACAAGTTACGCAAACCTTCTGTTTTGAATTAGGGTAGCTAGGCTTGTCTTCAAATGCCCTTAGACGGATAAACCTTTTGTACATTTTTATCTCATTACCTGACCAGTTATTAAGATATTGGCGGTGAAATAGCGGATTATATTCTTCATCGCTCAGTTTATCCTCCATACCTAATAAGAACCTGCCTATGTTGTTCTAACTAGTATTGCCCTACAGAACAGTTGCGTTCTTCAATGACCATTAAGTAACTATAACAAGTAGGCTTAATTATTTAACTCGTTGAACATCATGTATCTGGGACATATATGCAAAAATCGGTATGAACAACAGATAATTTCTCCTTAATCTAATAATATGGTTAGGAATATCTTGAATCAGTATTACAAATCCGATTATATTACCATTTACAGATTGCCATTATAGTGGTCTCAGTATCTGCATGTGAAACATGATAATGAAAAGAACTGTCAGACTAGCTGATGCGGCAAGAACTTTTGGCTCGTAGGACTGCAGGAATTACGTATCATACCTAGTCAAGCTGCCTGTCCTAAATATGACTGAAAGATGAAAAAGGTTGGGTCCTATCAGCACAGATTATTGTCAATGAGAGTAATAGTCGTGGGGGTTATAAGGTCAATTAAGGACCTGAAGGGTTGATTGCTGATTCAACTACAATCCTTGGCCGCCTGTTCTCGACTACTTGAAACCAAAGTAACCAATCTGTTGCTTGATACTAGCTTTGAAACTGGTTGGACTGCAATCATGATGACTAGCTAAACTGATCTGCACCTTTGGTTTTTTCTGCGCTTGTTAGACAATCACCTAGGGTATAAACTAGCTAAGAGAACAAAACAGCCAAAGTATCGCTATCTATTCTGTTGATGTAATCAGCCATCAATTAACCGCAGTTTCTCATCCTCTACCTATAATATCAATCGGGCCGGACTCCGATCGATCATCTGTAATATACCATGCGATATAGGGAAAGGATTAGCAAATAGTCAACACCTAGGCATTGACTAAGATGTTTTCATGACAAGGCGGTATAGATCTTTGGCAGTGAAACATCATATCTGTAGCTGATATTCATATGTCCATCACCGAACTCTTCATAAAAATGTCTAATCTTCATTTTTTCAAGTTTAGAGTGAAGTATCCTAGCGCCCCAATGGAGGTTAAACTCGTCTCTTGTACCACAATCTATGTATATTAGCTTCAACTTTTTCAGGTTACTACTATATTTTTCAACCATCATTACTGGATCCCATGATAGCCACTTAGTCCAGACGTTTCGCAGCATTTCTCCTGTGTCAAGATCAAAGGGCAAATCTACACCCATTTCTTTCGACTTTGGATTTGGAGAGTAATGCGCTGCCATAGCCAGCACGTTCAAAGGGGGCCCATCTTTTCTTTGATGACGATTAGGTTTCTTCCAAAAATCATCTAGCCATCTCTTTGGTCCTCCTGCTTCTCTAAATGCATCCAAAGCTTTAGGAAAATCTGGCAGGTATGAGTATTCAAAGGCTGCATCTCCAGAGTGGTCTGCTAAGGCTTGAAATACTTCTGGATGCCGCATACCTAACACGATTGAACCATAACCCCCTGAGGAATGCCCCCAAACTGCATGTGCAAAAATGTTATACGTTTTATTTACAAAAGGTACAATTTCTTTTATTATATAGTCCTCATATCTTCCTGTTGCAGACGAATTTATGTACTGGTTTCCTCCAAATCTGGTAAAACAATCAAGCAAGACCAAAATCATCGGACCACATTTCTTTTCAGAGATAAGGCGATCCATTTTATCTTCAATGTTTTCTTTCAAAGGGTCTGCGTTCAGCAGCATTTTTCCTTGCCCTCCGAATCCAACGAGTCCATAAACCGCAATGTATCCACGGGAGGAGCTTTCAGCATAATCTGGAGGTAAGTAGATTATTAGATCCCTTATGTATGGGTCCCTTAGAGGATTGGACTTGAGAACTTTGCTTTCAAATCTGTGTACTATTACTCTTCCTTTCAACATAGCCAATATATAGCATAATCAAGTCATTAAAAGCGTTTTACTCCAACTGGATCTGTCAATTAACTGGTATTCTAACATAATTCGTTATTATTCTGTACACCACTCTGTCTATAAAAAGACCTAAGACTGCCATACCAAGCACCGCGACTTCAAGCGCATGATCATCAAAATTTCCTGTTAAATGGACATGTATTTCGTGTAGGGGTCAGCCATTAACACCTATCACACCCAACGTGGAAATGCTAATATTTAACAAGTTGTTGTCGTTAGTGCGCTCCTCTTCATTTTGTCTTCAAATATTCTGTATATCTAGGCGGAATACAAAATAACTTTTCCGGTTTTATCTTAAGGATGACTCTCTTTACATTAGGCGAATGAGCAGGATATCTTTCTGCATTAAGATATTTCTTTGCTAGCTTGTCTATGTGTTCATCAGCGCCTTCGGTTGTCTGTTCAACCACTTTCCCTTTTACGGACAACATAATGTATGGATTATTTTCATCAGCTATTGGAATTGATACTCGAGGATCTCTAGATACATTCTTTTGCTTTACACGATCCATAACAGTGTTCACTAGGATCATTTCCTTTTGTTCTAGGTGTAACTTGTGGTGAACCATCTTTATTTAGAGTACCTAAAAAGGCAAAATTTTTCCTTTAAGAATTTAATAAGTGGTTCAGCGAGTAAACTCTCATTTTTCGTCTCTGTATTCATGTTTTGACTCATTTCTTATTAGCAAAAACCCCTTAAAAATCAAGCTTCGTGATTAAGCGGTAGAAGAAAATTTGGATTCTAATTTGGTTAGATATTTACTGATTAGAAGTCTTGTTTCTCCTCTCACTGTCCTTGCCTCAATTGGAATCTTGTTTATCGATGTTCAATTGGTGCTGTATTTCTGGATATCGATGCTTCTGGGGTACAAAATAGTAAATGAGATACATTTACGTGCTTTTTCTAAATTATGATACATCCGTAGGATGTCAAGTCAACAAGAGTCTCCTGTATCGTATTAGGCGGCCGTCTATGACTGGATAAAATATTGTCAAAGATTAGAAGTCTGTTATTCTTATTTTTATGGCAACATATTCCATTTTCTCATCGCATGGCATTAAGAAAGCCATCTGCTGGTATAGGTATATACTAGTAAGATCCTATTATCCTTGTGGATGGCTCCTGATTCACCTCAACTAGGCTTAACAGAATGACTATCTTTTCTTTATTCGATATATCTTATTTTATTTGTATTTGAAAAAACATATTTATTTAATTTAGAAAGTCAGTAAGGGTCAGTTGCTTTGGTCGATTTTGAGGGATCCTTCGTTGTTGCTCTTTTCTGAATTTCAGTTCTACCTCCTTTTCTTCCCAGTTGGCTTCCGATAGTCCCAACATACCAAGAAGTATATTTACAGTACCTGGTCCAAATCCGGCATAGTGATTATTGGCTGAAACTATAACTAGATTGACTCGCTCTTCCTCAGCTTGCACTTTCTTAATGTTTCTGGCCCACTTTCGCATTTCACCAATTCTATCTATTTGTATTTTACCAAAATCCTTGTCTTGTATATTTCTATCTCCCACCAATCTCAGATACAAGAAATCTGTTGTAACCACCGGAGGGGTTTTTATTTCATCAAGCTGACTCC
>JAICVW010000474.1 GCA_025935105.1 Nitrososphaeraceae archaeon | reverse complement strand
CACCACCACCATCATCACCACCACTACTACCACCACCACTAAATCTAGAACAGGAAAATTTCAAGAACTAATGTCAGCAAAAGGATGTTAGTGCCTGAACCCATTTTTTTTCTTGAATGTGAGAAATGTTCCAATTCAATTAAAGCTCATGCTACACAAAATAGCACGGGCATAATGAACACGTTGTCCAGATGGGAGTTTTACATATGGCGACCATGCCCCAAGGCTAACTTTGACTGTGCACTCGTTTTATATCAATAAATGGCTGTCAAGCTCTGAGAACAGTGAGGATTAGATGATTTCAACCCGACTAGTAATCCATATTATAGTTTGATAAATAGACATAAAGTTTGGTATATCGATTGGTTGATCAGGAATATCTCGTGATTAAAAATTAAAATCAACGATAATAAAATCTAACATATCTATATTGTTCCTATAGTGATATATGTGAATATATGATTTATTATCATAAGACAATTATTAACTGTCTAATGAAGC
This sequence comes from Nitrososphaeraceae archaeon, assembly GCA_025935105.1. Lineage (GTDB taxonomy): Archaea > Thermoproteota > Nitrososphaeria > Nitrososphaerales > Nitrososphaeraceae > Nitrosopolaris. The sequence continues at coordinate 2,834 of JAICVW010000474.1, read as the reverse complement.
ATCCGCATGCGAATTTTAAGCCAAAGATTACTAGGATTGACTACAATTGCAATACTATCTACAATGGTAGTTTCTGCAATTGCATCACACAAATCTTTTGCACAAGCCCAAGTTACTATCAATGGAGCTGGCGCAACCTTTCCATTCCCATTGATTGATACTTGGCGAGTTGCATATCAAAAAGTTCATCCAAACGTAAACATTAACTATCAATCGATTGGAAGCGGGGGAGGAGTAAAACAATTTACCGCAAAGACAGTAGATTTTGGTGCATCAGACGCACCGCTTACGGACCAAGAACAAAAAGCAGCTCCAGGAGCAGTGCAAATCCCAGAAACAATAGGTTCGGTAGTAGTTGCGTATAATTTACCTGGTATTGCATCAAAAGCATTGAAGTTTACAGGGCCGATCTTAGCAGATATTTTTCAAGGTAAAATAACCAAATGGAACGACCCTCAGATTAAAACACTGAATCCTGGGGTGAATCTGCCAAATACCAACATCGCAGTAGTTCATAGATCAGATGGCTCAGGAACAACGTTTGTATGGACAAGCTACCTTTCAAAGTCAAGTCCCTCATGGAATCAGACTATTGGAGCTTCAAAATCTGTACCATGGCCAATAGGGATAGGAGCACCTGGCAATGAAGGTGTTGCAAACACTATCAAAGGCTCTCCGAATACTATAGGGTATGTGGAACTGAATTATGCTCTTACCACAGGCATACCATATGCGCTAATAAAGAATCTAGCTGGCCAATTTGTAGCATCTTCCTTGAATTCAACACAATCCGCAGTAGCCAATTCAGCCATTGTGAAATCTCGGCCAGCAGGGGATCAATCATGGGCCAAAGTCCAAATGTTAAATTCTCCAGGATCAAATACATATCCAATAGCTAGCTTTACGTACCTACTTTTACCCAAAGACATGAGCACTAATCCTAGTTTGGATCAAACCAAAGCTAAAGCATTGGTCGATTTTATATCATGGGCGATTACTGACGGACAAAAATTAGCCTCAAAACTAGGTTATGTACCACTCCCTGCCGAAGTTGTGAAACATGATCAAGATACATTAAAGTCAATAACTTTCAAAGGAACACCAATAGAGACAGGACAATAGTATTAAGGCAACAGAAAAGATACAGAATTCTCTCCCCTATTTTCTATTTATTTTGTGCTTTCCACAGTTTTGAGTAAGATACGAGCTAGTGGTGATGACAGGTTCAATTGGCCTGCGTGGACTATACCTCCTAAGACATTCGAATATCGAGATTCAGACTATCGGCGAATACCTGTTTTGACTGGTTATAAATGTCTCAGCAAAAACTAAGATTAAAGCAATTTATTAAACTTGAGCAGCATTCCCCACATAGAAGATATAGTTCTATATTCTTCCCGTAAGTAATCCTAAAATAATTATATCCACGGTAGAATCTAAAAGAGGCGTATTAATATTCGTACAACTGGCGACGCTCAGGATCAGCGCAGCAAGTTATCTTCATTTTTGTCGGGTAGACGAAGTAGAGGGGATAAGATTTTTAGATTTACGACGATCGGTGCTGCTGCTTATACACTTCTTATGCTTGGTTTAATTTTATACGCAGTAGGAAATGGTTCAGCGCAAATATTCTCCTTCGAGGGGTTCAAATTTTTTTCTAGCACTGACTGGAATCCAGTTGAAGGCCGTGAATCTTTTGGCGCATTGCCCTATATGGTAGGTACACTGATTAGTTCTGCCATAGCACTAGCTATTGGAGTTCCGATTAGCTTGGGGATTGCAATATTTCTTACTGAGATGTCTTCAGGCAGAATTCTGTCTAAGATTAGTGGTCCATTGGCTTTTGTTGTAGAGTTATTGGCCGCCGTTCCAAGCATAATATATGGATTGTGGGCATTATTTGTATTCCGATTCTGGATTTTAAACTTTATTGAAATGCCACTTTACAACGCCTTTGGAAACTCGATTCCATTTTTTGGTGTAACCCCTTTTGGACTAGACTGGTTTACTGCCGGCATAGTTTTAGGGATTATGATCATTCCTATAGTATCTTCAATATGTAGAGAAGTCATGAGAGCAGTTCCAGATTCTCAAAGAGAGGCCGCATACAGTTTGGGTGCAACAAGGTGGGAGACAGTCAGGATGGCGGTTCTGCCATATTCAAAATCTGGAATATTTGGCGCTGCCATGATGGGATTAGGAAGAGCAATTGGGGAAACAATGCTTGTAACTTTGATCATTGGAAATGCCATAGGGGCCGCAGCTATTCCCACCTCATTATTCTCTCCAAGTCAAACATTGTCCAGCTTGATTGCCAACGAGTTTAACGAAGCATCATCTAATTTACATCTGTCAGCATTAATTGGATTGGGAGCTGTTTTGCTCATATTGACCATGGCTATCTTAATCGGAGCACGGTTAATGGTTTCAAGAATGGTAAAGGTCAGTGCACTAAGGGAGTAAAGAAATGAAGATACAAGAATCCAAATCCACAACTGATTACGCGCAAATAATTCATGATGCAACGTTGCGACGATCTTCTAGGCGCAAGCTTGTAAACAAAGCAGTTAGCATTGGGGCTATTGCGTCGGTCGTATTTTCGGTAATAATGTTAGGAAGTATTTTGATAGAGGTTCTAGTAAACGGTGCTAAAGCCTTGAGTCTCAACTTTCTCATAGAGACTCCCGGGGCTATCGGATCAGGAATGGGCGGAATTGGCCCAGCTATCCAGGGAACTTTGATTGTTGTTGGTTTGGCCTCAGCTATAGGAGCTCCTATAGGTGTGCTTGCTGGAATATATTTATCTGAATTCGCTGGAAATGGAATATTTCCAT
>JAICVW010000673.1 GCA_025935105.1 Nitrososphaeraceae archaeon | reverse complement strand
CATGTTGAGAACTACAAAGGCTAAAGCCGCAGCAACTATTACGAATGCTATCATAACTATTGCAGACTCTATACCGATGACTCCTCTACGAGTCTTTCTACTTCTTACGGTAGATTTCATTAAATGTAGTATAATGTGTGATATACATATCCAACAGTATGTGTTAAATGATCAAACATAATATCGATACATTCCACATGTTATTAGTTCAAATATTTGTTTGTCATTATTAATTCGATGATTATTAATTTGGCTTAAACTATTAAAATAAAAAAGAAAGGTAATGAGTAAGTTTTGCTTACCCTAAATCGACTACACTTGTAGTCACTGCTGGTACTTGTCTTTCGACAGTCAATGCAGAACCTGTTGGCAATACAATTTCAGCTTTAATGTTGTCCAATTGTGCTGGTCTATCTGTATTCTTGTACTGAATTACCAGGTTTGCATGTTCACCTTGATCAAGTATGCTGTTTGTATTCTTGTTGACATCCCAATACACAATTGCTTGTGTAGTTGTTGGTGCCTTTGCGGTTGTTCCATTTACTGCATCTTTATCTGTACATCCTGCTGTAACTGCAGCATCAACTGCTGCTGATACTGTTGTGTATGATGTAGTTGGAAGAACGCAAGTGCTCTTGTAGATGTTGTCGTATCTTACAGTGTTGCTGTAATACTTGATGTCTGCCAGAGATGGATCAAGACTTACTGCATCTCCACCACCTGCTACCTTTAGAGGTATAACTGTGGCGTTTAGTACGTTACTGGTGACATATCCGATGCCGGTTACTTTACCTGCAATCTCGATTGCACTACTTGACTCTGTTACAGATGATGAAATTGCTGTCTTTGCCTTCTGTGTTGTTGAAAAACCCATGTTGAGAACTACAAAGGCTAAAGCCGCAGCAACTATTACGAATGCTATCATAACTATTGCAGACTCTATACCGATGACTCCTCTACGAGTCTTTCTCAATTCTCGTTTCATTATTTAAGATATGTAATGTTTAGGTTTTAATCAACAAGTATGTTTGGTATGATCAAACATATGGTTTGAATTTGTAAAAATCTTATATCTTTATTATTCCATGAATTATCAAATATTGCAAACTTGTTGCAAATTTATCATCTACGATCTTATTGTTTGCCCAATTTTTTGCGTCATCCTTGATCCAAATTGGAATTATATTTGAATTTACACCTTGCATTTGTGGCTTAGTTATTAACAAATATTTGTTCTTCATCAAAAATTGAACTTCATTTACAAAATCACTGTCACTTATTTTCCCATTTGACCACCATATGGCATTATTTTTCAGCCAATGTGGTATGTAATGTAAATTAGAAGTTGTATTTGGTTGTATGCCGTTGAAAATTATATCTAAATCCGTTATTGTTGATGGAAATCCAAAAAATGACTTTATTTTATAGTCGCCTTTGGTCTTAAAAATAGAACTCGTAGCGTTAATCTCATAAAGAAAACTGCGGTCTGAAAGTAAATTAGTTTTATCTAGATAAACTAGATTTCTCTGATTATCAAATATTTGAATAGTTATCGGTGTAATCTGGTTTGTATTATTGACAATTCCTGAAATTCTTATCAACTCTCCTTCAGAATATTGTTCTTTATCCGTTTCGATATTAAAATCAGGTGATGTCCCTAAGTATGCTATGCCTACATCTATTTTTCCAGTCATCCAAGGATGAATTTTACAGAAGTAATAATATCCTGACCACATATGATCAGAAATTGTTAAGGAATAATTCTCTCCAGGTTTTATTATATCACTATCAAATATTTTCCCGACATAAGTAGGGTGATCTAGAACTCCGCTTGTAACTGTATGAGCTGTGGTATCATTATTTTTCCATTGTATTGTTTCATTTTGTCTTGCATGTATCTCTGGAGGCAAAAATGATGTACCATTTACTTCATGGTTTGTTTTTATCTCGACTTTCCATGGGATGGTTGAATTCTCACCAAATGCGTAGGAAAAT
>JAICVW010000321.1 GCA_025935105.1 Nitrososphaeraceae archaeon | reverse complement strand
GTTATTTGTGGTCATATGTCTAGGGCATTGTGCCATAATAACTATTAAAGGGCATAGCTCTTTATTTGTTATCGCCAAACAACTCGACAAATTCTATCTTAAAGTCATACAAAATGTTCAGGAATTTGTGTCTTTTGTAATTTTTGATCAATCGTTTATTCAATGAATACTCGCCACTTTTCTTCAATAATACAATGGTGAACGCTGTCCGGGCAGTTGATATCAAAAGTATTATAATAAGTAAAATGGATGTGGACAATCCCATAGTCTAACTATTACATCCATATTTCGAAGTCGGACAGTATCTATTCCAAGCAGTGAAATATCTGGCCAAACACTGATTCATAGCAGCAGTGCCGTTAATCCCTGCTGCGGAGGCGAAAGCCGTGCACCGCCTCTTTTGCCATCTGCAGCTCCTAGCTTATAACTACTATATTTCTATGATCATAATAATTGAATCAACGACGACTACGACAACGACTGCCGTCTTCTGATACCTCCTACTCTTTTATTTTAAAGCAGGCAGAAGAATTGAAGGATAGAGCTCACAGAGACTCCATACGATATGATGAAACATTCCGAGTCGGGGTGGAGATTGAAGGATGCTTACTTGATAATAAAGGAGTACCTGTTAATGCTGCTCCATTAATTGAAGAGCTAAAAGGAACTACACATGAACTTGATTTTGAGTATGGTATGTGTCAATTTGAATACAAAACTCAACCCACTCCAATGTATAGCCTTCTTGATCTTAATAATTTGTTTGAAGAATTTATAGAACATCTAGATAGAGCAGTTCAGAAGGTATACACGGATAAGGAAATGGTATTTCCTGTACTTCTTGGAGGTAATCCATCTCCAGAGATATTAAAGGATCGTGACGATAGTAATAGTAATAATACTACTTATGGACTGATTACTGATAAACCAAGATACAAGAAACTTGCACGGTGGCAGACTAAAATTCCCGATGTGGAAATTGAAGGTCTGAAATTTAAGGCATTACAAATTCCATCTGCTATTCAGGGTTTTCATCTTAATCTTCAAGGGCAAAATCCGATTCATACAGCACAAATGTTCAATCACATATTAAATCTAATACCATCGGCAATTGTACTTGGAGCTAATAGTAGACTCTTTGCTGGTAAAATCTTTTCTATGCACGAACCTAGAATTTATTTGTATGATCAGTCAGAACAGCAAAATTCAGGCTTTCCGGCTATTACTAAATATCTTGATGGCGTTGAAGATTATATAGCTTATCTCACAAGTAGAAGAGATAAAGTTATTGCAAAGGATTACTTTGAATTAGAAAAGGAAAGGCATGACGACCTACGAATTCGTCTAAACTCAGATTTTTATCGTGTTGAGACTAGAATTATGTCGGTACAACCTACTCCTAAGGCATTGATGGCATTGGTAGAGTTCTTCATCGGCTATCTTTATAGAGCTATTCATGAAGAAAGACAATTACGGCCACTTTCTTCATTAAGAGAAGAAAGACTATCTGTAGTCCGATCAGGATTTGATGCCAAGACCCATTTTAATATAATAGACACAATAAGAAACAAATTAGATTTTGCACGGAAAGGGCTGTCTGATTTAGGCATAAAACCTGAGTTTCTTGGTATATTGGACAAGAGATTAGAAAGCAAAAATACGCCTGGTGAACATGTATCTAAATTATGGCAGAAGAAATTCAATGGTTCTACGGAACAAACACTGTTTGAAGTGATATCTGATATCTGGGAGAAGACTAAAAATAATCAACCTATAACTTGATGCTATTACTTTTTTCTTATTATGTATGACATTTAACAACATAATTCTCTGTCTTATCACGATGAGCGGTAGAAGATGACGAATATATTATATTATTGCCTCGATGAGATTGACATACGTATATAATAAATCATGATTAAGAATATTAAAATAAATTATGGTGACGCTGTTAGAGATCTACAGACCCTAATAAGGCAACCAAGCGTTTCAGCAAAGAATCAAGGAATGGTTGAGTGTGCTAACCTGGTTGCACAAATAATGCTGAATGCTGGAATTGATACTAAACTTCTCTATCTCAGTAATAATGATAAGTATACAGAAGCTGAGGAGGAAGATAATAATAGCAGTAACATTCCTTCTCCTCCAGCAACGCAACCACCAGGACTACTATCATTACCACCTCCTATAGTTTATGGTGAAGTTAAATCTAAATCAAATCCTAATGGTAAGACTATTTTATTTTATAACCATTATGATGTTCAGCCTATTGAGCCAATAGAATTATGGGACAAAAATCCATTTAGTGGAAACATTGAAGGCAACTACATCTTTGGACGAGGAGCAGCAGATGATAAAGGAGAATTAATTGCTAGGATCAAAGCATTAGAGTATTATATTAAGAAAACTAATGACGTGCCGTGTAATGTTAAATTCGTTGTAGAAGGCGAAGAAGAAATTGGAAGTGTTCATTTAAAAGAATACATTAGTCTATACAAAGAGAAATTCAAGTGCGATGGTGTAATATGGGAAAGCGGATTTGTGGATACAAGAGGTAGACCAATTATTTCTTTAGGTCAAAAAGGTATTCTGTCTATCGAAATTGTTTCAAAAGGCCCTTGTAGAGATGCACATTCTAGTCTGGCAGTTCTGATTGAAAATCCTGCATGGAGCCTTGTAAGGCTATTAAATACTTTAAGAGATAACAATGGAAAAATCTTGATAGAAAATTGGTATAACGAAGTAAGGGACTTCACAGATGAAGAGATATCTTTGATTGAGAAAGAGCCATTTGACGAAGATGCATTAAAGAAAGAATATAGTGTATCTAGTTTTATTAGTAATGCTAAAGGTATTGAAGTTAAGAAAGCGTTTGCAGGAATGCCAACATGTAATATTTCTGGATTAGTATCAGGATATGTTGGTGAAGGTTCAAAAACTGTACTTCCTTCTATTACTATTGCAAGATTAGATTTTAGACTTGTTCCAGATATGGTTCCACAAATACAATTTGAAAGGCTGAAAAAGCATATAAGAAAATATTGGTTATCTAAGAGTAATAATGACAATAATAATACAACAATAGAGATAAGACTTCTAGGAGCTGAACCTGCTGCCAGGACATCTATAAATCATCCATTTGTAAATATCATTAAGGAAGCTGCAGTAGAAGTATATGGAGACGCAATTATCAATGTATCTTCAGCTGGTACGGGGCCAATGTATTATTTCAATAAACTACTAGGTGTGCCATCTGTTTGCATAGGTGGAACCGATATACCTAACAGGTTACATTCTCCAAATGAGTATATGAGAATTGATTTATTAAATAAAACCATAAAATGCATGGTGGTTATTTTAGAGAAATTTGCTTTCTCCTGCTAGTGATACAATCATGATGAGTTGTTCTCATCTCCACGTATGAAAAGTCGGACTTTATTAGGTGCTTTTTTGGGGGCAATCTATATGATTCCAAAGCCCAGTATTTTCAAAGTGGATTTGGAAGAGGAGGGGAATTGTGATTATTCCGACATGGGCAGACCCAGACATAGACGTTCTTGTAGTATGCTTATGTCTGGTTGTGATTGTTAGTTAATTTGTTTACTTTAGTCTAGTGGCTGCAGGTGCATGCTCTTTGAAGTAGCTCTTCAACTTATCAGCACACTTCTTCGCATCCTTCAACCTCTCTGCATACATCGCCATCACTGGCTTCAGATTCACATCACCAGTGCGATCGGCAGAGGGATCTCCCACTTCCGATGTTCTCTCAACCTTAGCCGCACCACTCATACTGGTGTCATACACCGCACACTTGAGCTATAAACATTTCGTTGTTCGCATTTTTACTCGGTGATAGCAATAAACACGATATCTACTGGGCTGGTTCACAATGGTATTGTAATAACTGCAATCGACATGGCGATAAGGCGGATATGACTAAAGAGACTGTTTGCAAAGGAGGAGGTAAAGACAATACAAAATAAGGTTCTACTGTTAAGTCATACCTAGTAATGAAGAGTCATTTCATTACTATTATCATCTTACTACCAAACAAACTGTCTATTTACGCACCATATACATTAAGGTGTACATTAAGGTGTACAAGAAATAATAAACGTTGCAATTAATATTGCAAGGATATTTTACTTCTTGGTGTAGTAAATTCATTTATGATTAAAGTTGGTTAGTTTAGTTTAGTTAAGGTCGGCAAACTATCCGTCTCTGGGGTCTGCTCAAAGGAGCTGGTCGTTATCTATTTAAGCAATCAATTGAGATTTCTGATTATATACAAAAACGATTTCTGCCAGTGTCTCACTGGTTCAAAAATAGAACTCGCACTAATATGCGCAGATTTAGGTTATGGAGTATTTCAGTAATTGTTTTGACCTTATTTATTGTAATATTTG
>JAICVW010000168.1 GCA_025935105.1 Nitrososphaeraceae archaeon | reverse complement strand
ATTTGGTTTGATATTCTGACACCTAAGCAAGTAATGTTCTTCGGCTCGGCGGCAGCTCTATTACATAATTACGGCCATGAGGTACTCAGTACCTCTAGGCATTACAGGGAGGCAGAAGGCCTAGCAAAAGTTAAGAATCTTAAACTTGAAATAGTTGGTAGACACGGCGGCGCAAGTCGTTATCAAAAATTGCGAGAAAGTGCCAAGCGAATTTTTGAGCTAGCTGATCTGATAAATAAATTTGAACCTGATTTGGCGATCACCTTTTGCTCGCCTGAAGCATCACGTGTGGCGTTTGGCCTAGGAGTAAGACATATTGCATTTAACGACTCGCCCCATGCAAATGCCGTCTCAAGGATTGCTTTACCTCTAGTTGATCATCTATTTAGCCCATGGGTGATTCCAGTCCATGAATGGATACCCTTCGGGATTTCAAGAGCTAAAATTACGCATTACAGGGCTTTGGATCCCGCGGCTTGGCTCAAGCAAGAAAAATGGCAGTCGAGACAGCTACCTAATATCCCAACGGTCGGAACTGACGTCAGACGGGAGAAAAAAATTCTGATTAGGCCAGAAGAGATAAACGCATCATATATAGCGGACAAGAACTTCAAAAATCGCATTTCTATGATTGACTCCGTTGTAGATCATTTTCATAAAACAAATAAGATAGTAATATTGGGTAGATACTACGAACAGGTTCGACAATTCGCGAAACGCTATGAAGGCAAGGCAGAAATACTAGAAGACGTCATAGATGGCATTTCACTATTATCTTCATCTTCTGTATTCATTGGCGCAGGAGGAACTATGACTACTGAAGCGTCGCTTCTTGGAATTCCGACGATATCTATTTCACCTTTCCGATTTTATGTAGAAAGGTACCTTGTAAATTCAGGTTTAGCTGTGCGAGCCACAGATCAGAATAATTTGGTCAGGTTAACTAGTAAGATGCTCACAGATCAGGATTTCATTTTGCGACACACGAAATTGGCGAGACGGATTCTTGACAAAATGGAAGATCCATTACATAAAATGATTGCATATTTACATTTGAACGCGTAACATTCTAAAGATGGGATCATCTATTCAAAATACGCCCGGAAGCCCGGTAGTAGATCGAATTCTGCCGAATGTAGTGGCCAAGCATAGAGGCCTTTGGAGCCTTTGACCCCAGTTCGAATCTGGGCCGGGCTATGCCTATAAATTCTCTAGTTGCATATACCATAATCGGTTCTATTCTTATTCAAATGCTCCTTTGGGTGCTCCTTGGGTAGGTAAGTTGAATTTGCTTCACCCACCTGACCTAGCTGCAATTGCTTGTAACTGAGCATTTCAAAATTTCTTTAGGCAATAGAATGACTGGATCTGCACTTGTTCTATAAGATTTAGTTTATACCGCCCACATCATTTCCAGAATATTTCTTTACAAGTTGCGCGAGCATTTGAAATGCTTCATGTACTGAATTTTTTCTCGCTGAAATGCGCTCGTTATACTTGAGCGCTCTGGCACGGAGGAGTTTCACTCTATCCTGTACTTGCTTCGGATTGGGCGAACCTACTGATTGCCGTGATGAGATGGACAGGTTAGGAGTCATTCCCTTAATATCATTTAACACCTCTTCTGCGTTTACGATACAACCAGTTTTCTCCAACACCTCATGTACGTCCTCTTTAGAAACCATTCTGAGTGGTCGCTTATTCCTTACGGCAGCCCTTTGCACCAAGAGACCCATAATCTTGTGCGCAGTCCTGAACGCAATTCCATATTTAAGAGACAATAACTCCGCTATGTCAAAGGAAAGAGCATAACTATTATTCGAAGCCTCCGACATCCTCCCCTTGTTGACTGTGATAGTTTTGACAACATACGTAAGAACTTTCAGCGACTCATTAGTAGTTGAAGCGATACGCCAAATACATGGTTTGAGCTCTTGTAAATCCCGACTATATCCTGATGGGATGGATTTGATGATACTTGTCATTGCGAACAAATCTCCTAATACTTGTCCAGACTTGCCCCTCAAGAGCTCAAGAGGGTCTGGATTTTTCTTTTGAGGCATTGAACTAGATGAAGAGCTATATTCGTCAGAGATTTCAATAAAGGCAAATTCATCACTAGACCAGATAATAAAATCTTCTGCCATTCTACTTAGGGTTAGCATAATCAAGGCCAGATTGCTTGCATACTCTATGATAACATCACGAGAACTTGTGGCATCGATGGAATTTTCGATCATACTGCCAAACCCAAGGAGTTTAGACGTTTTCACTCTATCTAGCATGATCCTTGAGCCACCCACTGCACCCGCGCCGAGAGGAGATCGATTTATTCGTCCATAGCAAGCATAAAGCCTCTCCATATCTCTGAAGAGAGAATCAACGTACGATACCATGAAGTGTGAGTATGAACCAATTTGGGCTTGCCTCAAATGGGTATACAAAGGCATAACAGTGTTGACGTTTTCATCCGCTTTCTCTAGCAGGGACTGCATTATTCTGACTAAGGAATCGCAAATTGTATTTGCATCATCACGAACTTTCATGAGTATATCAAGTATAACTTGATCATTTCTTGATCGGCCGATCTGCATTTTCCCGCCAATTTCCATACCTATCTGCTTTATCAGTGTGGATTCAATAGCCTCATGTATATCCTCTGCATTTTGTTTATCCAAAAGCTCAGGCTGGTGTTTTAATTGATCTAATGTAGTCAGAATTGCTTTTGTTTCATCATGGACTAATAATCCAATATCATGTAACATCAACACGTGTGCTTGGCTACCGAGCAAATCATATAAGAACACCTCATCATCATCCCCTATTGAAGACAAAAAGTCCAGAATATCCTTGTGCAATGGCCCCTTAGGCCTTGAACGATACATAAACTGCAAATACAGACGGAGAATATTGATATTATAACAGTTTGTATTAAGGTCATATTATGAACTGTCAGTCAATAACAGAACGAAGTATTACTGTACAGATCAAGTAGATATTGGCAGTAAATATAATAGTTATATATGGATAGTGACGAAATTCAACAGGGATGAGCCAAGATATTCAAGAGACTCGGAGACAGATATTTGACGAACTCACCAAAGTGGTTGATCCAGAAATTGGGGTTTCCATAATGGAATTGGAGCTCATTGACAAAGTAGATATTCAAATGGGTAGGGTAAACATAGATTTGCATCTCACTAGTCCATTTTGTCCAGCGGTTTTTGGCTTTAAGATAGCTCAGGATGTTCGCGACAATATCTATAGGCTACAAGGTATAGACGATGTAAAGGTAAATGTTAGTAATCACTTCATGGCAGATGCAATAAACAAACAGGTAAACGACAGCAAACCTCCAGTAAAGGAGTGATCTTGTAGTTATCAGTCAATCTGCGGATTTACCCGTGTGCTGCTTTAACTCGGCAATTTTCTTGCGGCGTTTGGCAAAGCTCATGATATTGCCTTTAAGTAGTTGGATGCCTAATGCTGGATCTACCCCTTTTGGACAAACCTTGCTACAAGACCCGGAAAAATGGCATCTCCATAACCCATGCCTACTATCTATAGCAGTCAAACCATATCGCGAGCCTGCGTCTCTAGTGTCTGCTGAATATCTATATGCCTGTGCTAAAGCTTGAGGCCCTGGAAATTTAGTATCTGTTGCCACGGTAGGACAAGCAGAATAGCACAAACCGCATTTGATACAGTATGAGAACTGGAGAAATTTATCGGCGTCTGTGGGGTTCTGCAAGAACTCTGATAACTCGGGATTATCACACAAATCGACTTCAGGATTTATTAGATAGGGTTTCATTTTTCTATGGTGGCTCAAGAACTGAGAAAAATCGGTTACGAGATCCCTCAGGACCGGGAAGTTTGACATTGGTTCGCAACTGATCTCGCTAGACTCAAGTTCCGAGACATTTGTGTAACAGGCAAGCCTTGGCTTGCCGTTTATCTTCATCCCGCAAGATCCGCAAGATGCCATACGGCACGAGTATCTAATTCCTATACTACTATCCTTATATGCCTTGACATACAGTAGCGCATCGAGCACAGTAGTCCAGCGTTGAATAGGGATGTCAAAGGAGTCAAAGTTTCCTTTATTGCCCTCTTTACTAGACCTGTATATTCTCATCGTCACATTGTGGTTCCCGGGCCCATACTTTGACTTTGCCCCCTGTTCTTTTGTGCCTAACATGTGTATTCTCCTTATTATATCAACCAAGTAAATCACACTCCAAAAATACTAGGACGAGCGTACCACAGGAAGTGCTGATCTGACTGTAAGACTGGCCCCTGACATTGTATTCAAACTTGCACATGTAAAAAATGTGGCAATTCAGAAGAGGGGACCAAACAATCAGGAAACTTTGGAATAAAACATCGGACGAGAAGGTGAAAAAATTATTTTCTGGTAAAACCGGGAAATGACCGGTAGCAGCAGAGTCACAAGTTGGTCCAAGAAAACTCTTCCTCGACGACAGTATTCGATCTTTAGCTTTCAAGACCCCGAGAGATGCGTCTAACTTTGGGTATCGGAAATACCTTTTGACCAGTACTCCAGCTATAGACGATTTTTCAGAAACTTGCAGAATTTTAACCTCCAGAGAAAAGCACATTATAGCCATATGCCATTGCCACTACTGCCAAGATCAATGCGATCCATATCCCGGATTTTTGCCGGTAATTTAAGGATAAAGCATCATACGGATACTCTGGCCTTCCTGGTTTTCCCACTCCTATTCCAGTTTCTGTAAATATAAGCCTAATGCCATTTATGGAATGGTATGTACTTGTCCCTATGACCAGGATAAGAAACAGATGCCCCCATGTAGTTTCTGTAAACTTGAGCATTGCGTTCCATGAGCCAATGCCTCCAGTAAGCGAGCTAGTTTCATATACATGCCCAACAAAGTAAACCAATAAAAACAGCCCTGTTAATCTCTGTAGCCAGTACGATACCCTCTCCCAACCGTAACCTGTTGGATCAAGCCAGCCTTTTAGCCCCTCGCGGTTGTTTCTACTCTCGTCTGCCCTGTATAGCCCTTTTCGACGTGGACCAGACATCAGTGCTTGGCCTCCATTAATGTTACCATATTAATTGACGACCACTTTCAACCAAATTGATTCTCATAGCAATCTACCATTTGTCCTATTTGATTCATATCATAACTATGCAGGATAATCAGGTCGTGGAAGCTATTTTCGGCTTTTGAAGGCCAAATATAATATCAGTACTTCACTACTGAACTACCCAGCCGCCTTTAGATCTAGCACATTTATAAAACTAGTGTTTTGAAAATGTGGACATGTATCTTACTAAAGTTGCTGGCTGCAGAGGTAATATACTACTTAGGATCCGGTAAATATGACCTCAATTCGGTCCGACGCCGATATGTCGTGGTGCCACCATTTGCTCATTTAGCAGCTCACCAAGTTTATCAGTACTTACTTTCTTTTCCGAGTGATCTCTCACGTCTTTGAGGGTCACAAGTCCAGTTTCTGCATCTCCCTCTGTGATCATAATTATCAACATCGACTTCTTTGAATATGCGTCCTGTACCTGCCTTCGCATAGGTCTGCCTTGCAAGTCATAATCTACATTGATCCCTGATTTTCTGAGGTCAGAAATTAGTTCAATAGCATATCTCATAACATCTGACGACGAATATGCAACGTAGACTAATGGAGATTTATGAGTTTGCAGAATACCCTTTTTATGCAATGCGAGCAACATCCGTTCAATACCTCCTGCTGCTCCGGCGGCCCCAAGATCGTCTCTACCAAATGCGTTCATTAGTAGGTCATATCTTCCCCCTCCGACAATCGCCCCAACATCTGCTCCAGGATCAAATGCTTCAAACACAATCCCAGAGTAATAGTCTAATCCACGTACTATTCCTAAATTAATTCTGGTGTCCTTCACTTTCCTTAATCTTAGAGAATCCATTAACTCTTCAAGATTGTTCCAGCATAACCTCGAGGCTTTTTCGAACTTGCCCTTAACATCATTTATTGATCCTTTAGTTCTTGTATCGGATATCAATTGGCGTAGCGCTTCGGAGTTAAGCCTTCCAGAATATTCATTAATCACATCTTCGATGCTTTTCTTGGGGATCTTGTCCAAAGCTCTAAACATTTCGCGAATTTTCGGTTTATCAAAAACACCTAATACTTTCTGAATGTACTCCTCGATAAGTCTTAGGTCATTTATCTCAATTACAGCATTCAGGCCGAGCTTGTCAAGAAACCTTGATACAAATTCTATGACCTCGGCGTCAGACTCCACACT
>JAICVW010000217.1 GCA_025935105.1 Nitrososphaeraceae archaeon | reverse complement strand
GGATCAGCCGGGCAGAAATATACAAAAGATAAGACCAAAAATAGAGGATTTTGGGCACCCTCTTGAGCCCGAAGTCATTGAAGGAGATGATTTTTTTGAAATCATTGCACACATCCACGGCATTTCATCTCCTGAAGAGATTCATGCAGCATACGAACCCGAGCGCAGGCGAGTCCGCATTTCTACAACTGGCTCTAGGAGATATGAAATGTTTGCCAAGTTACCAGACTCTGCAACTAATCCTACAGTGGAACATATTGACTATCTTAACGGAATCGCTAAGATTCATCTTAGGAAATAAGTAAACACCAAGTCCGACGGACTGATATCCCCCCTTCGGTTAGCAGATTCTGTTACTGAGCAGTTCACGCGCGATTCTTGATCGAACGGTCACAAATCATCGATAAGTATTATTAAGCTTATTTAATTCTAGTAATTTGAATTGGAAGATTCTGCAAGCTATAGAATTAATCAAATAATTGATAGTGGTGTTAATGTGGCGCTCACCCTAAGTGAGGATGTAGAGCTTGAAGCAGTCTCGCAACAACAATTAATGCTAGAATCTATTGATCGGGTAATTACAGACAACGAGGTGAAGAACCAAGTACGACCGATCTTAGAGGCTATATTGAATTCACAACCACAGACTGTAGTAAAAACCTACGCAGAAACCATAGTTCAAATTACAATGCCTAGAAGACGCTATGAGAATATTGGAAGCCCCAGGGTTGGCGACAAAATCTTAATAGACATTCGAAAGTCATAGCCCCGCACAGCACTTAATAATATCATCTTTTCATAGCAATGATTTCAGCTTCTGTTGCATTTGAGATAACGAATAAAGAGGCAACGAACATGCGGAGTTTTTGCAAATCACAGCAAAGTCTTGTTTAGTACCGGTTGAATCGGTTTCCTTAAAATAGGAGTATTTTTGCAGACTGCTTAATTGTGAATTATTCTCTACGAATATAATTACTGCATTTGGAATAAACTGCTTATTCAGCCAATCAACCATATTCTTGCCTTCGCTAGTCCTATTTTCTGCTCTGATGGTTATTTCAATAGGCTTTTTCACGTACATGTATATGGCTATCAATAATTGTCCAAATCCAAAGGGATTTTGAATTGATGCTTTGGATCCGCTTTCCAAAACCTGCTCCGCTTTTTCTAGGTAATTTGGATTTTGGGTCAATACGTGTAACCTGAGTAGGTTTGAGGCGGCAACTGAATTGCCACTGGGAAGAGCAAGGTCATACAGGCTCTTGGTCCTGACGATAAGTTTCTCGTGGTCATCAGAAGTGAAAAAAAGATTGCGTTCGGCTATGTCCCAGAAATGTTCAAGCATAAAATCTGTATGTTTTATGGCTCGTTCAAGATATAGATGGTTTGGACTGAGCTCGAATATATCCAATAGTGCATTTACGTAGAATGCGTAGTCATCAAGATATCCGTTGAGTTTATATTCGCCATTCTTAAACGTCCTAAACAATCTCCCTTCAGAATTACTTAGCCTAGTGTGTATGAATTCAACCGCATTTTCGGCAATCTCAAGATATCGTCTGTTATCCGTTACTCTATACCCTTTTGCAAATCCAGAGATCATTAGGCCATTCCAGGCTGTCAGAATTTTATCATCCAGGCCTGGTTTGACTCTTTGTGCCCTTATCTCGAATAGTTTCGTAGTTGCCTCACTAATCGCTTGCTTTATAGTTTCCGGTTTTTGACCGTACTTTCGCGACAGCTCACCAATAGAGGCTCTAACATTGAGGATATTCTTGCCCTCAAAATTGCCAAATTGCGAAATACCATAATATTCACAAATGATATTAGAGATCATCTCGTTAGAAAGAGAATCAACAATCTCTTGTTTTGACCAGACATAGTATTTTCCCTCTTCTCCTTCCGAGTCTGCGTCCTGTGCAGAATAAAATCCATAATCTGGAGACATCATCTCACGCAATACATAATCCAAGGTCTTCGTCAAGACATGCAAATATTTTTCATCCCTGGTGATTTGATGTAGCTCTGAGTATACTTGCACGAGCAGTGCGTTATCGTAAAGCATCTTTTCAAAATGTGGAACTAGCCATTTTTGATCTGTAGAATATCGTGCGAAACCACCACCAATATGATCATAGATTCCGCCTGCAGCCATTCTATCTGCCGTGAGAATGACAAAATCCTTGTACTTATTGATCCCAGAGATATCGTAACAACGTAATAAGAATAATAGATTCGAGGGATTTGGAAATTTTGGCGCATGTCCAAATCCACCATAGACAGGGTCACCAATTTGTAACAACCCAATTCCAGCTTCATCCAAAGTGGATCGATCAAATGTGACACCAGTTGATTGTATCACATCTCTGCTCGAGTTTTCCAATGCATGCAAGAACTCAACTGTAGCAGAGTCAATTTCCTTTCTCTTATTATTATAAGCATCTGCCAGCTGGGTAAGGATTGTGCCGAAACCTGGAGTACCATACCTAGCATGTTTGGGGAAATATGTGCCTACATAGAACGGCTTCTGGTCAGGAGTCAAAAACACCGAGAGTGGCCATCCTCCAGTACCGGTAACGAGCTGACAAACCCTTTGATATATGTCGTCTATATCTGGCCTTTCTTCTCTGTCAACTTTTATATTCACGAAATTTTCATTCATTATTTTTGCGATAGCCATATCTTCAAATGACTCATGAGCCATCACGTGACACCAGTGGCACGCGCTATAACCTATACTGAGGAAGATAGGTTTATCCTCAGTTTGTGCCTTCAGAATTGATTCTTTGCTCCACGGATACCAATTGACCGGATTATATGCATGTTGAAGTAGATATGGGCTGGTCTCTTCAACTAGTTTATTCGACTTCAATTTACTAAGTTTGTGGTTATCAGTACTGCGTGACTCCATTTTAATATAAGATGATGGGTCATGCTATTTATTGATATTATGATTAATTAGAGTGGTTGGAAATTTAGCCACCGTAATTACGATATAGGATAAAGATCTCTAAATTTATTTAAATCAGATTCACAAAATTTCTTGGCGTTTGGTCATTTTCTGGACAAAATGATTAGTCGCTATGTAAATAAAAAAGTCAAAATACTAATTTGCCAAACGAACAGTACTGGAAAAGTTTCTCATTGGCCAAAAATTAATGAGTGTCTGTCTGTTTATTTAAAGATATTATGCAATGTAATAGCAGTAATACTTATCACCTTGTCAAGTACTTGTCCGAAAATAACTACTATTCTAATTAATTAGCTACAATGTATCACATTCAATTCAATTCATGATTCTTTCATCGGTAAAAATACGCAACATTCATACGACAACGGTCCTATTTTTGTTTAGAGATGACATCATACGATAAATATTAGCATACGACTCTTCTAGGTTTTTTCTTTGATATATTGATCTTATCTCTTCAAGCAATGACTTGACTTTCTTCCTATCCTTCTGAAAGAGATATCCTTCCAGCTTTTCAGCTTCAATCATAAATTTGTGAATGGAGTCGCTAACCATATAGTTCTCAGATAGAAGAGAAAAAATTAGATCAGGATCGTCTATTAAGACACTCATAGATAACATTGACTGAATTCTAAAAGTTGTGCCGGAGAATTTTTTTAGCGATCGATAATCTTGTTTTGATATAAATTTAGCGAATGCAAGATTAGTGAAATATGTAAGGCCCAATATAGTCGCCATCAACTTATCGTGAAGCTTGGGATCTCTTATAATACCAATAGTAGCACCTCTGAATAATTCCTCTAGAATTCGCAACTCAACGGATTCATCTCTGACAGGAACCAATATGATCTTCATTAAACCTAAATTGTTGGCAGCTGGACCAAACATGGGATGAATGCATAGAGGCCGAATAGTTTTAGAAGCCTTTTTGAGTTGCTTAAATGATCTGCATTTCAGTGATGAAATCTCAGCAAGGATAGCACCGGCTTTCATGCTAAGTATACATTTTTTAAGAATATCAGACATCTCTGACATTGGGACACAAACCAGAACTAGATCAGCGTTTTGAACACATTTGTCTAAATTCTCACAGATAATTACACTATTGGAGCGCTTTAGACTGGTAATATTAATATCATGGAGCAAAAGTGTGACTGCTTTCCCTTTAAAGTATCGGGAAAACCAGATACCCATCCTGCCGCTGGCACCTATAATTGCAATTTGTTTAAACATAGCTATTAATTTGAGCGCAGGACGGAGTTTAATAACTCCAGGCCCTTTTCTAGCTTATCATCGGTCTGGCAAGCAGAGATTCTAATAAATTGACCATATTGACCACCAAATCCACTGCCCGGTGCAACTGCGACACCTAGATCGAGGGCTCTTTGTACAACTTTATGATCGGATAGTCCTTCCCCCAATTTAGGAAATACATATAATGCTCCGTCAGGCTTTGCAAAACAAAGGGACATCTCGCGTAATTTTTCGCAGATCAAGTCCAACCGCTTTTTCATACGCTTTGTGTTTTCCGCTGGGCTAACTTCTGCAGCAGCTAGTGCGGCGTACTGCATAGGCTCAGCAACACTCGTAAGCGCTGCTGCCTGAACTTTGGCCATTTTGTCTATAATACTCTCCTTTGCAATCGCATAACCTACTCTGAAACCAGTCATGGCATGGCCTTTTGAAAAGGAAGAGACCATTATGCTTCTTTCATACCCATATTCCATTATACTTGCGAATCCACTGAAAGCATAATCACGATACACCTCATCGCTTAGAATATACAAGTTGTGATCTTTAGCTATTGACACAATTTGATCAAGGATCTTTTTTTCGAGAATTTTTCCCGTCGGGTTGTTTGGATAATTCAATGCAATCATCTTGGTATTAGAATTAATCATGTTTGCAAGCTTCTCTAGATCTGGATTCCATCCGTCTTCAAGTGTTGTTCGTAACGAGCTGACCGTTGAGCCAACTAAGCAGGCACATTCTGTATAAGCTGGCCAGACAGGTTCAATGCAGATAAGTTCATCTCCAGGCACCAATAATGACGATATGGCCGCAAATACAGCGAACCTCCCGCCAGGGGTGATTATCACATTGTTCGGATTTAGACCGTTACTGCTCTTCTGAGCTATTGATGTACGTAACTGCATTATGCCCCTCGTTTCGGTGTAATGATACCTTTTCAATTCAAAAACGCTGGAAAGGGCCGATTTCACAGGCTCAGGAGGACTATAATCTGGTTCTCCCACTTCCATATGGATGATTTCTTTACCCGCAGCTTCGAGCTCTTTAGCTTTTGAAAATATAGTTAGATGATTTTCAGACTGGATCTGGTCTCGTTGCTCCTTCAATTGTAATCTTACTGACTCTGAGAGTAGGATATTTAGAAGCCTCCCAGTAAAATCCGGATTTATCCCAATTTCGTTAGATAAATCTGAAACAAGTAGTCTTATTTCCTGTTCAACTTTTTCATCCCTGACATCAATTTTTAGCCTGTTTTTGATCTCGCCAACTTGTTTGCAGAGCTCGTTTCGTTTCTGTACTTTCCGAATGATATCTGAAGTGATACTACGTATCTCAGATCGGATTTCATCTAATTCCTCTGATGCCATAATCTTCAATCACCTATGTAATATCGGTGGGATAAATCCCCCCCTAAGAGCAAGG
>JAICVW010000396.1 GCA_025935105.1 Nitrososphaeraceae archaeon | reverse complement strand
TTCAGAATAATGCGAACTTGTAGTAGGTTAATTTAACAGAATAGGTCTGCTCTGAACCATTATAAAGAGATTTTATTTCATAATTACGCAAGACGTCTATTGAAAAGCCAACTATCATTATGATAATATTTGCTGGAAGCATCCTCATATTCGAGATTAGGCTAAAGTCCACAAGCGGTGATGTTGATCTTTTTTCTATTACTATAAAAAGTGCTAATGAAACTATTCCTGATACAAGAAAGCATATGACGAGGATTGCTGAATTGCTACCACTACCGATTGAATTAATGGTATTATTGAAATTACCACTACCGCTACTGCTACTTCCTGTTTGCAAGAACGTAAGCAGTAGCAGGAATGATGTTATAGCAACTGCAAGTATTATTGCACCCTTTACATCTATGGTTGTACTTCGGTCGTTTCTAATTGCAGGTTCAGTGTATCTTGTTATTCTTCTGTTTGTACTCTTTCCTTTTATAGATTCAATGTTGTCTCTACTTTGAGCGTATTTATTCTGTAGTAACTTTTGTCCTTGTTTTTGTTTCACTAACTCGTCATTATCCACGTTAATAAATCGAGAGATGGTAAACAAAAGTCCGATAGCAATTGGTATTATAATAAAGAATGTAGAATGCCATCCATAGTTTTGAATTATGAAACCTCCTATTGATAGACCTATTACAGCACCACCAGCATACATAGAGGTGATTATCCCTTGCCCTATTGCGATTTTTTCTCTAGGAAATTGTGCTCTTACTATACTAAATGCAATAGGAAACATTGACATACCTATTCCTTGCAATGCTCTTGCAATTAGTATAATGTATAGATTTGATGAAAAACCAGCAATTGATACTCCTGCTGTGTAAAACATCATTATGATAAGCAAAATCTTCTTTTTACCATAGATATCAGTTAACTTACCTGCGATAGGAGTCATGACAGCTC
This sequence comes from Nitrososphaeraceae archaeon, assembly GCA_025935105.1. GTDB lineage: Archaea > Thermoproteota > Nitrososphaeria > Nitrososphaerales > Nitrososphaeraceae > Nitrosopolaris. The sequence continues at coordinate 2,868 of JAICVW010000396.1, read as the reverse complement.
CAGCAAGTAGATACGTTGTTAGTATCCAAGATGATGTGTTATAAGGTATACTAAAATCCCTAATGAGATCAGGAATAGCTGGCACCAACATTGTCTCTGCATACATAACCATTGTTGCAACTGAACTAAGAATTGCAACTACTTTCCAAGCAGAGAGTGGAATCTTTTTTCCAGAGGATGGTATAGAAGTCTGCAATGTAATAAGAATGGTTATTATTGCTGATATGGATATCTTCTTCTGGCTATAATTATGTAATAGTATGTTTATAATTTGAGATTTTTGCGGAGCGAGATAGAGTGATATTCTTAATCAATTAATTAATTCATTTATATGAAGGTTCTTTTCATAATCGCTAGTGCACTAATAGGTGTCCTAGTGATGGCCATAATCTCTGGCAATGGCTTAGGTAACGTGATATTATGTTTTTACACACTAAATTTTCTTCACATGAAATCTTGTTGAGTCGTTTAGATAGCTAACTTTGTTTGTCGAAACACACACCTTTGAGAAAAAGAGGCTCTCGATACGAAGGTTTCTTTAACAAGTCGGTTATTGTCAGGTATGTCACTTTTCTATCTATGTTATGAAATAAAAGCATCTGGCTTATGATTTCTGTGTTATGGGCGCGCCCTAAGCTGTATTGGAACTTCAAAGCGTCGTCCATATCTATTAATTGTCATCATTAGCTTGTCATTTCTAGCCTTCTTTCTCACCTTTAACGATATTTCCGTATTATCATCTACTCTCTTACCGTCAACTGCTTCAATTATATCGCCTTTTCTCAATCCTGCGTCATCAGCTGGACTGTCAGATTCTACATGTTCTATTAGAGCACCATTTGTAGTTGGCAACCTGTAATATTGAGTTATTTGTTTTGTTATTTTTACATAGGATATTCCAATCCACGGTCTAGTAATAATTCTTCCATTTTGTATTAGCTCCGTCATTACTGTTTTAGCGATATTGATCGGTACTGCAAATCCAATGCCATGTGCATATGGCATCTTTGCGGTGTTAATTGCTATAACCTCACCTTTTGAATTTACAAGAGGTCCGCCAGAGTTACCTGGATTTATTGCCGCATCAGTTTGAACTAATTCCAACACTCCATTTTCAAATTGAATTTTTCTGTTTAGTGAACTTATAATTCCGGCTGTTACAGTTGGCCCTCCCGTTAAAGCAAATGGATTACCAATGGCAATCGCCATTTCTCCTATGTTTAGATTATCTGAATCGCCTAAGGCAGCAAATGGGAGTGTCTCTGTTGAATCCAATTTAATTATGGCCAAGTCAGTTGTCTCATCTGTCCCTATTACTTTTGCATCAAACACACCTCCATCAGTCATCGTAACCTTTAGCTTTTGAGCTTCATCGACAACATGATTATTGGATAGCACATGGCATTTCTCGTCGATTATTACACCTGAACCAACGCCTTCGACCGGGAATACACGCAATGCTTGGTCACGGATTGTTCTTACGCTTGCAATGTTTACAACAGCCTTACTTACTTTTTCTACAGCTTTAACAATTAGATCTTCATTAAATGGTATCATGTATTTTATATACCACCTGCCTTTTTCTGCTTTCGGAACCTTATTTTGCTTTAATCACCAGCTCAAGATGGTGCTGCGTCTTGGGGAACGATTGTGAGCTGACTCTTTTTTTCGCCCCTAATTATAGTAAGATTCACGGATCTTCCTATGACATCTTGTTTAAAGAGCAGTGTTCTAAGGTCATGTATATCTGTTATCTGTTCATCATTAAACTTTACAATTATGTCTCCAATTAAAAGTCCTGCCTTCTTTGCGGCAGTGTCTTTTCCAATTGAAAGAACTATCAGACCTTCTTTCTGAAATGATTCTAGTTGTGTTGCTATTTCATCAGGAAGTGAAATTTCGTCTGTGACAATGCCAAGGAAAGCTGTCTTGACTACTCCGTGTCTTAAAACTTGGTCGACCATTTCTTTGACTTTACCTGTTCTAATTGCGATCCCACGCGATGATATATATGCCGCATTTAATCCTATCATCTTTCCTTCTACATCAACTAAAGGGCCTCCTGAAAAGCCTGGATTTAGCCGAGTATCTGTGATAACAATGTTATCCATTATGCCTGCCCACGATGACCACCCCCATCCTCCCCTTCCACGAATTGAGGTCCTCTCACTTGTAACTAGTCCTTGTGTGATGCTAGGATATTCTCCATAGGGATTAGCAAGAGCAAGAACAAACTGTCCTGCTTTCAGATTTTCAGAATAACCAATCTCTATGGGTTTTGGAATGGCGGTATTGCTAATACTATTCTTCTCAATTTGTAGAACTGCAATATCAGAATAGAGATCATTTCCTATAACCTTGGCTTGGAAGGATTTATTACTATTGTCAAGCTGAACCTCTACCTTTTCTAATCTCCCGACAATATGGCTGCAAGTGACTATATGACCATCCGAGTCCCAAATAACTCCTGTTCCGTATCCTTTATTATGTGAATGTATACTTACCAAGGCTTGTGAGACATGATTGGCTACTTGTTCAATTGCATCAGAAAATGAGATAAGTGCAGTACTACCCTGAGTATTTATTTGGCTCATATTTTTGTGCTCATCACAGTATATCATATGGTTGGTTATGGTATTTGTTGACTAGTAATGAACAAATCCAGTCACATTTTCACTGCCCCCCACTGCCTCTAGAACAATAAAAAACCAGACTTGACCAGAGATATGGCGAGTTTAATATCTTTGTACATTCACTTCAGAATATTCTCTAATGCAACTTGCCTCACGTTCTAAGCTAACAATTGATACTCTGGAGTGCCAGGCCTCCGTCGTTATTGACATTGAGCAGGTCGACAACATCTTTTGG
>JAICVW010000228.1 GCA_025935105.1 Nitrososphaeraceae archaeon | reverse complement strand
TTTCTATTAAATCCACTTGTTATTACACTCCAAGACTGGAGTGTCAACTATGTTAGGAAGCTAAAATGTCAACCATGTGTGGAAGCAGCACAACTAGTGAATGAAGAATTGATATATAGCACACAATAGAATAGTCCTATTTAATCAGACTGTTATTTTCAGAATCTTATGATTGACAAATTGATCAAGTAGTACATTTAAGGCTATATTACATAATCTTTACAGTTCGGTTGATCTAGGTTAGTATTACTATCAACAGTACATGTATAAGGCTTTTTCTAAGCAGGATATCCAGCTAGATGGTCTTGACATTAAGGTATTACAAATAAGTCAATCAGATCTTCATATTGTTCTATTGTGATGCGTTTGTATTAGTCTAGTAGGAGCCTTATATGGGTCTTCATATCCTGGAGCATTTAGCCAGGTTACTCGCAATAAAAGTGCCTCAGTCATTATTCACATCCAATTGTCCCGCAAAATCTGAGCTAATTTGCAATTAATAGGCAATCAAATAGTATTGCCAAATTTTCAGATTATGTTGAAAAGAGTAACGATTTATAGACCATCATACATATAACAAGTATTGAAGTCACACTCGGTATTCGGATCCCACTTGTATGTGATTGGATTATTACTGGCGGTTTTATCTATTCTAATGCTGAATACCCAAACTTCCTTGGCCCAAACTGCCAACCTTACTGTTAAAAATCCACAGGTTTGGACTAATGTCGAACAGAACGTAAAAGTTCAGTTTACGTATCAACCACAGAGTCCGGTACTGGATCAACCAACTCAACTCAAGTTTGTTGTACAGAATCTAAAGACTGGTCAATTTATGAAAAACCTCCATGCGAATATTTTAGTAACGCATAACGCTAGTGGACAATTTGGGAACTTTAGGTTCGGCAACATAACTGTTCCTAGTGGCCAATTCTCAGTTATTTATCGATTCCAAGATACTGGAATATTCGAAATTATTACAAGGGTTAGTGCACCTGACGTAGAAGTATTGGCACCATTCAAAGTAATTGTCCCATTACAACCATATCCACCATGATAGATTACTGTCGAGTAGAAGAATATTGTTTGATATAGATGTCAATATTGATCTACTGATCTAGATTTTGCCTTAACTTCTAATCACTTAAATATGTCTCATCTTGAATTCCGGTATGGCTAAAGTACAGCACTATGAAGGACTAGGTACGAATTTGGATAATTTATACGAAAGTATAAAACATGTAATACAAAATCAAAAAGAACTAAAGATTGTGTCCGAATATAAGGGCTTTCTTAATAGCATCCCCTTAAGAAGCATTGTGGCAGTCAATAATTCTCCAAAGGTTTGGGCCGGCTCATTGCGTGAAATTCATGTTTCAATTACTGGAAATCCCGATGATTACGCGGTAGAGGTATCGTCTGGGGCATGGTTTGGGAGCCTTGTTTGGCCTGGTGCAGTAGGCCTTCTTTTTGGTGGACCAGTGGGTCTTGCTGCTGGCGTAGCTGTTGGCGGGGTTATGGCTTATGAGTTTGAAAAGCACATATGGGAGAAGGTTTTGGAAGCAGTAAAGAAGGGAAGCACAATGCAGCCGACTATTGACTCAGTATCTCATTATCATGATTAAGCTATCGCTGATACTATAAACACAAGCAATTACAGACCCGCTTTCGCTCAGTATAACTTGCTGCTCATCAAGTTATCAAATGGCTGAGTTATGATCGCTGTAGTGCTGCCATATCTTTATTGAACTCCAAAACCTCTTTTTTGAAAGTAACATACAATATTCACATATTATATTATTCTGAGATTCCGAAGTAAAGGTTCTCCCACAATCTATGCATATTTTTTTATCACTCACGGGCTAATTGTAAGTCTATGATTAATTGTGCTATTATGCTTTCGCTCCTAAGTCCTATCTTTTCGATGAAAGTTTACTTCATTTCCTTCCTAACGGTTACAGTCGAGATGATTCCCATTTAATGGGCTTGGCTGGTATATAGAGCCGCACAGAACCAACGTTTATAAGAGTGGAAGTAGAACTGTAAACAAATGGTAGATAACAAATCAAAGGATGATGCATCCTCCACAGTCAGGTCGACTGAAACCAACAACTTGTACGATACTATTCGAGAAAACTATATCCGTGTAGTTGATGAGTTAACTAAAGCTCAACCACAATACACTCAGTCACTGTCCAATCTTCAATTAGACTATGTGTCTGCAGTCAAGAATACCATCCAAAATATTGTGTCCACTCAGAAGCTTTTGGTAAATGAGAAAATTCCTGTCGTAGCAGCGCCATATACAGAAGAATTTGTAAAACAGTCAAACGAAATCACCAAGAATACTATCAGAGCAATTGAAATTAACAACCAACTCTCAATTAGTGCACTACAAGCAGCTTCAGAGAATTACAGGACATATAACAGAACCCTAGACTCTGTGACCGAATTTACAACTACTGCCACAAAGGCATGGAATTCGTTCATCAGTACACAACAGCAACCATTCTTGCGTAAGTAATAATTTTTTCTTTTTATTTGTAAGTTGAAGTTATTTTCTACTAGGCGCCTATCTTCACTTCACAGAAGAATTTGTCCAATTTGAGAAACTAGTACTGGTTTGTATAAATTAGGAACAAGAAAGCGCAAAGTTAAATGGTTATAAGGTCCGGTTGAATAATCATACTTCTTATAAACACTTCAATTAGTGTAATTCTATTTTTAAGAGGCGTAAAGGAATTACCTATTATTTAAAGATCATTCAACGAGATTGTGATCATTTATTGAAAATATTTTTTGAAGTCGTCAGATATATTAGCGGCCTCTGCAAAGCTAATATGATTAACTTCTTCATTATCGCTACGGATCCATATAATATTCCCATCTAAGTCGATCTGCAATCTGCCTGATCTTTCTAAATATTTTAGTATCGTGTTTATCTTGATAGGATCTAATCTATAACCAAGCAATTTTTGTAGCTCTCTTATTTTGGGATATACTCCAAGTTCCTTTAGCTTTTCTAGAAAATAGCTTATTTCACCTTCAGTGATCTCGTTTGATGGCCTTGGTTTCTTCTTTGTAGATTTCCTGGATCTGATACTATGGTTATAAGATTCTCATTTAAAAAATTATCTACTAACCAATGCATATAATATATATTCCTGAAGTGGCTTCAATATAGTCTCGATATTAAGTAAATTATTATTCTTATGGTTGCCCACATAAATTTTGGATTTAGATTAAACTAATAGTACCCAGATCAAGACGATGCTCTATAAAAAGAGATATACGACATAAAATAAGAAGGTCTAATGGCGTAGGATGATAATATGGATAAAGGGACAATTGTATGGTATGTATACACTATCTTGAGGCAGATGCATAATTGGTCGAAATTATTCTCTATAGTTTAGCTATAAGGTAAAATGAAGCTTCAATACCGGTACAAAAAGGAATATACAAGTTGAAAACTATTATCCCTTTTATCTGCATATGCGGCTCTAACTTGAGTTATTCTGTATAACTATACCGGATAACATACAATTATCATGCAGGCGTCGCCAGGAAAATGTCTAACAGTATGTTACAGGCTCACATCAGAGAGCATGTATTTAATACACTTACTATAAATGGTAAACACTTCTTTAGAACAATATAATGTCTTCAACCAATCTTTCTTCATTTATAAAGTACCTAAAAGAGCTACAGAGAAAGTTCAGAAAATTACTGCTATTATAGACAGAACAGCAGCTCAACATCATACTTCAGTCATAATCAAAAAGTAGCTAAAGAAAACAACGATTCTATTAGAGTAGTACACTTACCCAAAGGCTCTCCTGATTACAAAGCTATTGAGGAATGTTGGAGACAAGGAAAGGATGATCTGTGGGTATCAAGATATTATCCCAAATTTCACAATCTGAAAAGTGTAATAGCTAATTACTAAGAACAAAACGTTTCTAATAAGACACGAAATAACCAATACCTGTTTTGAGATGTAAGTTAGCGAACTAATGTTGGATAGTATAGGCGCGTGCTAGAACACTTTAATTGCTATGAACAGAGCTAGAACAAATGCATAATACAACCATCAAGATATATTCAGTTATAGCTTGTGCCTTTATTACTGTTCTAAGGTTATGTGCAAAAAAAGTTTGGGACTTTGACATTTGTTTTAAATGAGTACAACCTCCAGTTAGATAACGTTTGTTTATCGGTACCTCATCTACCACCCCATATACCATTCCCGCCTTAGTCCCTGGCGACGAGTTGTATATTGGACGGTGGAATGTGCATTGACTTGAATCATCCTGTTGCTTCATGAAGAGATGACTATCACAAGAATCGCAAGAATGCACTGTAACCCTAGATACCTGTGTTCACTATCAGGTTATATTCTTCTAGTAGTATATATGAGAATAGTTTCGCGGTCTAGAAAAAAGGAATTCAGTTGCGTTCATTTCGTTTCATTAGGGCATTCTGGCAAGAGTATCACTACAATCTAATTGCTGAAATAGTCCAGCATAGAAGTGGTCTGCTGCGTCGTTTTTCATGTTGGTCTGAAGGTTTCTACAATCAGCTGCTGCTTCCGCTAACGGTTGCTCAGTTACTGTACATTGTAGTCGACCGTCTGCCATTTTTGTACAATTGTGAGACAAGACAGGTGGGGCGGCTTGAATCGTGCCAACTCTGCCCGAAGATATAATCACTACAAGGACTGCAAGAATGCAGGCGACCGTCATCTTATAGACTATACTCATACGTACTTTATATTCTTCTAGTAGTATTATATAAGGATTCTATCGATTGCCACTAAGAGCTGCAAATGTGATCGAAGTTTGATTATTGATGCAATTGTTTATTGATGGAATTTACTTTGATTCACATTTAGGGAATGAAAGGATAAACAAAATCAGATGAAATTGGTATTCGATGAATGGATGTTCTGAAAAATCTCTTAACTCCAATTGGGGGAGAAATCACAAACACAATGTTTCCTCCAGCGATCATACAACTTGTCTCTCCTTTGACGCGAGTTCTCGATGCGTCATCCACAATAGGGACATGAGATTTCGTCTGGCGGGTTTACTTGTAAGTGCTAGCCTGGAACTTTTAAAACAAAATAGTTTTCCCTTAAACTGTTCCTTGAAGTGAGCAAGACCTAATAACTCCTAGTGAAAGGTGAGATAAGTTGGATTCAAGACGACGTTAATCTAATTCTTGCAAAACTGTTCAGACACAAGACATGCTAATTTTCAGCCGTAGACCTTGTACATTATTTATTACTCATACACATCCTGCCCGTATGCGATTGTGTAAAGAACAAAACAAAACAAACTAAGTTACGTATCTGATTTCTTATCAACATAGAAGTATCTTAATGTTATTAATTTAGACAAGAACAGCTTTAGCTTAGTAATTTATCATTGTATATGTGGAAGTTGAACATCTGGCGTTGTCCAAGGTTAAGAAAGCAGAA
>JAICVW010000209.1 GCA_025935105.1 Nitrososphaeraceae archaeon | reverse complement strand
CGACTAGACAGATTGTCAGGGGCTTTCTAAACAAGCTAGTTAATGATCCTCAACTAAAATATGTTTTGGATACCATTCAGGGGTAAGCGGTTATAGTGGCCAGAATAGGCCATATATAACAACCTTGTCATGGTGAAAGTGGACATGATTTATGAATGTCAAGAAGGCCATATATGCTTCAGTAGTAATGAGGATTTGAATACATGTACAATGATAGGATGTACTAAATCGACTGTTGTAATCAGTTCTATTGATATCAAATGGTTTTATAAAATTAATAAGCTAGGATTGTGCATCGATAGAAAAGACCTTCACAAGATAATCGAAGACCCAAATATGCCAAAAGATGTTAAAAGACAAATAACAAAGGTTTTTCCACATCTGTATCATAAGGAAACGTCTTCATAGTTACTTTTTGATTATATAATGGACTAAAATGAGATTTTTGAATCTTTAATATATTCATTGTACCCGTGCAAATTTCTGTTGTTAAACGAAAACGAGCAGTTATATACAGTTCATTGCAGTATGTAAAAATATTCCAGATTCAATGGATATTTTCCACTAGGTTTCCTTCGACTAATCATAGCAAAAATATTTGATAACATCTATTATTTTCACTAATTTAAGAAGAAGTATTGATAAATTATCCAGTGTAGAACAAATGGATAATTTGTTATTTCTGAACTGGCAAGAGGCAAAGCAGAAGAAATTAAAAGAAGACAGCAGCTAATGAACATGACGTATTATAGCAGAAGACCTATTGATTTGAAAAGAATTATTGGATTTAGGATCTAATAAAGAGGCGGTAGGTTGTATTTAGCATTAAAGATTACAATCACAACCACAAAAGCAAAGCTAATCAACGGTCAAGAGTACGATCAATTGCAGGCACAGATACATCTATAATAAAGACATTAAAAATTTTATAAAACGAGAGCTACCTCTACAGATTCAAACGTTTGAATAGCAATTTAGCACCCTTTCTGTCTTCTGAATTGTATGTCCAATCCACGCTTATCATCAAACAAGAATGTGTATGATTCATTCATCTGTAAAGGTATTGAAGAGATCCTGCGGCCCTCGTTGCATCTAGGACATGTATCGAATGAAAAGTAGGGTGTGTCATTATTCAGAGTATCTTGGGACATTGAATCTGTAAATACAGTCGCACACCAATAACAAGAGTCACATATAATGAATTTACGATTAGAATCATTTAGCGATTTTCTGACGGCACTTACAGAAGACATACGTTATATTTCTCACCATTTATGATACTATTTCTTGTGATATTTATAAATCTTTATGTAAGAATTACATAAGGGAAGGGACAGTGCCCTCGAGTTAAGCCTAATAGCCACCTCAGTTGAACTTTTTATTACCTTAACTATCTACAGTTGCCAAAGCTTTGTTTTCTATATATGGCATAGTATGCATATTTTATTATATTAATCAGTCAAAAGTACTTCTGCTATTTTCAAAATGATAACTTAAATCTAAAAGTACTACAACGGACAGAAAATCTATTAGTGATCTGCACCGATCTCAAGTATGTTCAATGTGAGTGAAAGCAATGAAGGCAGTAAAAACATTACCAAGTATTAGAATAGCCATAAAGCCAAACATAGTTATCTGACAGGCGATAATGGAACTTGTTTTCGTTCAATTCTCGCTTACTAGAATGAGATTTTTCTAATTTTTAGCAAGTATTAGAGGGGGGAAGGCTGGAGAACGCATGCTTATCATATTGTCACCAAATAACACAAGACATGCAGTGAAATTGTGATTCCATCTTAGATTTATGGTAAAGGTGGAAAAGAATGTGAAAATTCAAAGATGAAATATGTCCCTATATCAAACTACAAAAGCAGTTTCCAACTATCTAATTAATAATTATCAGGATTATTCAATTCCTGATATTATGTTACTTGTTGCCCACTTTAGATCCAGTACAATACCTTTTAGATTGGATATTACGATGTGAATTCTTTACTGCAGGCCAGTGTTAGGTAACCTTTATCTTTAAGGCTTTTGAGACTACAACGGAGTCATCTGCAGCACCTACCATCATAGTATATTCGCCGGGCTTTAGAGTCATATGTGGTGTAAAAGAAAAATGAACCTCTGCTTTTCCATTTCCTTCCTTATTTATTGGAATTTTCGAAATTTGTCTATCAAAAAAGCCTGAGGAATTATTAAGGTATCCTGTTGGCGTAAAGGTGCCTGATACAATCAAATGTGGCGTGCTGATGTAAGAGACAAGAGATTGATTATTATTACTTTGTTTAGAAAGTATTCCCTTAGTTGAATAACTAATGTAGACGATAATTTCACGTGTTTCTCCTCGCTTAATAGTCAAATCACTGTGAGGCTTAGTTTCAACTGAAAATGGTAACTTTCGGTTTGCATCTATCTTGCCTATTTTGTTCTCTGACCATTCTGTAAACCATATCTGTTTATGATTCTGGACAGAAAATTGAAGCACATTTGCAATACCGCACGACTGATGCTGGACTAGATTTATCGTGGTTGCTATATTGACATACCTACTACCATTATGATCTGTATTGTTTTCGGTAATATTTGGACAGTTTCCCCAGTCTGTGTTGGAATCCAATATTCGATTAGTTTCATGGTATTTGGATCAAATCTGGCAACCATATTTCCTTCTTGTTCATTGAACCAAAGAGAGCCATCTGAGGCAAGCTTTATCCAATATGGTAGTGTGTATACATTCTTATTCGAGGCCTCAGGCGTTGTGGTATTATGCTGGTTTCCAAAAATATTGTCTGCATTATTATTGCTACCATAAACTCTAGGAGATGCAGTTGAGGTAACAAATTCTGTGATTTTATTATCTACTGGGTCTACCTTGTAGAATATACTGGATCCCACATTCGTGACCCAAAGATTATCTGAATTATCTATCGCCAGCCCCACTGGAGAGTTCAAGCCTTCAGGTAAAGTAAATGTCTCAAAGGTTTTTGTCCCCAAACCGTACCTAAATAACTCACCCTTCATTCCATATGCTAATACAGAAATCCATAATGAGTTTCTTTTGCTATCATATGCAACTGAACCTGTAGCAATATGAATAGGATCAAGCCCTTTGAAAGTGTCACCGAGAGGAATTGGTACCTGATAAATTCCATCAGAGGTACCATTTCTCATCTTATCTTTGTCACCTATCCATATCGAAGTGGAAAACGTGCCTACAAAAAATATGCTTTTATTTTTTTGATCAAATTGAATTGAAACCGGATAAGTTGTTCCAAATGAACTAGAATTACCTGGAATCTTAAATACTTCAAAAAGATGTGTAGATGGCGTGTATTTCCATATTGCGTTGCCAATTTCATCAGTAAACCAAATATCTCCCGATCCTAAGTTAATTTTCATATCCCAAACTTGGGAATAGGATAGAGGGTTCAAACGTGATGGCCATTCGGGAATGACATACTCCTGATCAAATTTCTGTTTTCCTAGGTCATAACTTCCTAGAAGACCATCTTTTGTAGACACATACCAGATCTTGTGTTTTTGATCATCTACAGCAATGCCTAACGGCATTCCACAAATTTGAGGAAGTACATATTCTGTCACGTAGACGGTGAAATTGGGCTTTGCACCAATTGCACAAAAGGCCTCTTGAAAATTTCTGATAGCTACGGACCTTCCTTCTTCTGTTGTGACGGTTGCGACAGGAATATTCTGGCTCTTATCTGTATGGAGCATGGCTTTAGTGGATAACGCACTTAAGACTTTCTGACAGCACTAAAAGTGAAGGATAATATTAGCAATGAGAATAGAAGTACAGTCAAAGTTTACATTTCTCTCAATCACAATCAAGTTACATTAGAATGATTGCTCAATATTGTAAATAAGTATAGCATCTATTTCTTAATATATATAAGATTGTTAACATCCATAATCATGTAGTGTACCAACTTCCATACTAACAATGTGCTCAGATATCGCTACTGATTAATAATATTGAACTGACTTAAGTTCAATCTTTGTTTAGACAATTAAGATTTAGTGATCTTTAGTGCTTGTTGTATGTATGATTGTTATCTGCTTTGTTGCATAACAAACCATATCGCAACTACTTGACGATAATCTATAAAAGTGTATTAATAATCATTTATTTGCTCTAAGCATGTCTTTTTTTATATCATAATAGATAAGACAGAAGTTATGCAACAAAGCAATTATTATCTATAGTATACTGTATTTACTGCATTCACTTCCATAAAGGCGACTACCAAAGGATAGTGAAATGACTCATTAACACAGGAAGAAATTGACCTCATCTCTTTTACGTACCCATTTCAATAGTAACATCTTTTCAATATTGGCCAAATATTTGATTGAATAGATGGACTTCTCTCCATAAATGGGATTAAATACTTTTTAGTCTAATACTAGTAAGATGGCACAAGGGAAAAACAAGAGGCCTAACACGTCTAAATCTAAAGCTAAAACACGCGTATTATCATCTAGGACCAAAAAACAGATAGATTCACTACCTGAACATGCCAGGGAGATATATAAAGAAACTCATGTAAATGCATTGAAACAATATCAAAATCCTGCGAAAAGAAGAGAGGGCAAAAAACAAAGTGCTGAAGAGGCAGCACACAAAGCCGCATGGGCGGCTGTGAAAAGAAAGTACGAAAAACAAAGAGATAATTGGGTAGAGAAGTAGAAATAGTAATTTGCCAACTCATGTATCAAATCACAACTTGTATATAATACGATCTAGAGTTACTATTGTTAATACTATTACTATTATTTTTCTAGCTACTACCATATTCTTATTTACTCCTTCGCTAATAATTGCTCAGCTTTCTGTACCTACTAACCCTTTAGAAGCAAAAGAAGGCACTCCTCCACAAATTGCTATGATATATAACGGTAAGGAATATCTTGGTAATTTGGTCAATTATATTGCAAATAGCACTAACTCTAACAGTACTGGTACTACGACACCTGTTGGACAATCTGCAGTCACACCCCAAAATATAACAGCGCCACTACCAAGTAAAGTTGTTACAGTAAAAAAGGCTTCAGTGATAAATTTCGTTCTTTCGAATAAAAATAATAACAATTCAATAAATACCGTACCAAGCAGCATGTCAATTACAGCCTATAATATTAACGGGAAGGCAACGGGTTTGGCCAATACTATTGAACATTCAAAAACAAGCAAATTTATGGTAAATCTTAATGGAGGCGAACAATATATCCTAATACCTGTCGCAACGTGGATAGCACAGAAAGGCAATATTGGTACGACAAATGCTTTTGTTTCATATAGTTATAGAATAAATGTAATTGGTTAATATGCAGAAGATTTGCAAAAAGTATCCCAATACCATTCCAAATAAAAATATAATTTATTACCATTTCGATTACAAGTTCAACAATATAATTTTCAATAATGTCAAAAGTTTTGGCAATCTAATGGTAGTGCAATTAGTAGTTTCAGTTTAAGCAAACAATAACATCTTGTAGTCAAACATGTCGCTCCAAAAATATCATAAAAAAAGAAATTTCTCCAAGACTCCCGAGCCAGCTGGAAGCATAGAGCTTCAGAGGCAGCAGAGGCAACAGAAAACTGACACGACTACTAGTCTGAGGTTTGTGGTACAAAAACATGAAGCAAGTAGATTACACTACGATTTTAGACTAGAAACAGAAGAGCGGATACTGAAATCTTGGGCAATACCAAAGGGGATCTCTCTT
>JAICVW010000428.1 GCA_025935105.1 Nitrososphaeraceae archaeon | reverse complement strand
TGATCTTTTAATCCTTCTAAACCGTCACCTATATCATATCTTTTTAGCCATTTGTAGGCCCAAGCTCTAGATCTATGAAGTTCATTCTTGGCTACATCACCTACATCTTTGTCCTCGATTCTAACACGTCTAATCAACAGAATTCTTTCTCTTACGTTTGCATCTGATTCATGACGATAAACATCATTTAGATCTGATCTCTAAATATGCTCATAATACAATTGGGGAGTTACCAAGCTAATAGAAACTAAAAGAATAATGAACAACATTACTTGACTGTCTATGTAATTATGTTAGCAGGTATGGCTGCTTCATACAAGGTGTCGTTGACCATCTTTGTATGCTTTGTATTAATTGGGAAGTATGTGCATTTGCGAATAACATTTCTGAGTAGTTCACATTGACACTTTCCTTGCAACAGTCGATAATTAAAGGATTGTTAATTGTCAAAAAATCAAAATAGTTATGCTGTATCACATAAATTGCGACCTATTGTACATTTGACATAATATTCCGTAACTTAATTCCTACTAAAATTTTAGATACCCATTATCGGTGGTAAATAGGGTAGATCATAACTTGATTAGAACTGTTATGAAGATGCCAGCCCAGTTTGTCCTGTGGTATGAACCTCACAGATCTTTTCATCCTTAAATTCAGTTTCCTAATTGAGACAACTAGTCTTTCAGCAATTCATAGCTATGTCCCTTAGATTATCCAAAGTAATATCGTCATTTCCAATATGTGGTTCTGCCTGCATATGGCGATAAGAAGGAAAATTAGTCTAGTACGATAAGAGCATACCATTGAAATTACACAATGGACATGGAAGTTCCATATACTAAGCAAATTCTAATTAAGATAGGTAGTAAATGTCTAAAGAGATACTCTAGTTTGCTATTTATGACCTTATCAAAGTTCCTTGTTACATATCATGAATAGCACCGGAAGCGATACCAAACCACTCTACCAAATAACACACTCTCCGATTTAGACTATCCTAAAGCATCAAAAAGTCGTTAATTTTCACTTCATCATCTGAATGGACGCTTAGTCTATATATTCTTATTCGTTCTAATTGAATTTTTATCACCTTTTTTGTTGCAACAGTAACAAAATTTCACTAGTCTAGGATAGATAGTTCAATGCAATTGATTCAGAATTAGGACTCCTTGATTTGACTGTTTTAGATGAACAAGATTTTCAATTGCCAGTCAAAGTCGTTTCTGATTTGCACAAGGAAGCATTATTGCCTTCAGTGTACATTTAATATAGGTTCTCAATTCTGAAAATACCATGGGGCTATCGTCTAGCTTGGTCTAGGATACCATCTCACTATGAGGTATAGGCCTGGGGCGCTGGCGGTCGTGGGTTCAAATCCCACTGGCCCCACCATGATATCGCTACCTTATTAGGATTCAAAGTAATAAAAAAGTGAAATAGGGTAGTTGGAAATAATACAAACAGAATCGGATGCTTACTCGATGTTTGTCTATGCGATAAGATCTTCCTTGACAAGGGATTATTATCTGAGGCGACTACGCAGGTTCTTTGATTTTATAGGATTAAATACACAAGAAACAATTGATAAACGTTGCAATCTCTTTGCTGAAATGGGCAAAGAGATACCATCGCGAACCCGAGTTGGCTATTCAATGGCGTTATACAATTCATGCAATTTCAGAAAGAGCGAGTAGAAAAAGGAGAAATATCAGGCGCCACTCTCAAGAACTTTGTTAAGCCAATTAAATTATTCTGCGAAATGTCAGACATTCCTGTCACGTGGAAAAAGATTGCACCTGGATTACCGAAAA
Organism: Nitrososphaeraceae archaeon; assembly: GCA_025935105.1. Classification (GTDB taxonomy): domain Archaea; phylum Thermoproteota; class Nitrososphaeria; order Nitrososphaerales; family Nitrososphaeraceae; genus Nitrosopolaris. Next base: position 1,801 of record JAICVW010000428.1, on the reverse strand, counting down.
TCAGAAGATTTGCCGATGATAGAGCACCCACCTTAGAAGAAATCAGGAAGATTGTTGAGTATCCAGATAGACGGATTAAAGCTGTAGTTTTCACTATGGCTTCCTCTGGAATTCGTCTGGGAGCCTGGGAATATCTGCGGTGGGGCCATATAAAACCAATAGAAAGAGAAGACAAGATAGTTGCTGCCAAAATGTTTGTATACGCAGGAGATGGCGAGGAATATTTTGCATTTATCACTCCTGAAGCGTACTTTGAACTTAAGAAATGGATGATATATCGCAGTGAATCTGGCGAAGAAATAAATGAAAAGAGCTGGGTCATGCGCCATTTGTGGAACACTAAGCAGGGTCATATGCACGGCTTGGTAACTGCTCCAAAGCGGCTTAAATCTGCTGGAGTAAAAAGGTTGATGGAGGATGCATTATGGACTCAGGGTCTTAGGAGAAAATTGGATTGTGGCAAGAGACGACACGAATTCCAAGCTGATCACGGACTTAGGAAATGGTTCAAAACTCGCTGCGAAATTTCTGGTATGAAGCCAGTTAACATTGAAATATCAATGAACCACTCTGTGGGAACTCGTATTATCGAGCTACTGAGACTGATCTCCTCAATGATTATCTAAACGCGATAGATTCTCTGACAATATTGGAAGAAAATAAGTTAAGAGCAGAAAATCAAAAGACTAGAGAATATTGTGAATCTCTACAAAGAGAAAGAGAGGAGTTATACCTGTTACGTAAGGAATTGCTGCAATTATTTGAACTTAAAAATACGCTGATAAAAGAAGGAGTATTGAAAGAATTCTAGTCTAGCTGCTCTACTTTATTCTTAGATTTCTTATAAAAATTATTTGTTTTTACGCCCTTCGTTTTGATAGTGCTAGATGGATATTTTTGGATATCTTTGAAGCATCTCCAAATATTGAAGGAAGTCTGTTACAAACGAAAAATAACGAATACCAAATCAATGAGATGGGAACTACTTGACCTTTATGGACGCTTTTACTACCCCATTTATGTATGCGCCTTATAGCAGCTATTTCATCGTGATTGCCTAAAGCCATCTTTTTCATAAGGTCGTATATATCATCTATGCTTGTGTTAGGAGTGAATATGATATCTTTAATTTTATACTTCCTCCGTTCATTCAATTTGTGTCTGATTTGAATAGCGATATCTTCGATCATTGGTAACTCCAACGCCAGTCTGACTGACGGAAATGAAACATATTAGCCATTCGTAGCATAAGCAAGACATTCTTGCACTCCATCCCTTAACTTATTCCTATCTGGTAGTTCCAACACACGTGGACCTTTTATGTTCTGGAACTTGTCCTCTATTTTCTTTTGGAAGAGAAGATATTCCGATATGATTCTAATAATGTTCTTACAATAACCGATGAACTCATGGAATACTTCAACCAAGTGGTTATTCTTTCGTTCCTCATAATCTTCAGCGCTTGTTGAATCCTAGGTAGCAGACCTGTAACTATATAGTGGATTATTTGTATAATTACTGTTTTGCATATGAATAAATCTGCTACCAGAAATAGAATGACTTCTCTTTTTGTTTTCGGCAACTCGTCATAAAGAGACGTTAATATTAAGTTTGTTTCATTTTCTAACTTGGTGCGATCAATATGTATATTGAGTCGCTTTTTAATGATAATTCTATTTATTGCCCTAAGAACTCATCTGGAAAGTAATTTGACATACTACTTGAGACTTTCTCACCAGTTTACCTATAGCTTTGATTGTGTTTTATTACGATAGTGAGGTTCGAAGAGCTAACAGATAAT
>JAICVW010000438.1 GCA_025935105.1 Nitrososphaeraceae archaeon | reverse complement strand
TTGGAGCAGCAGAAACTCATCATAAACTCAGATCCACAGGTAAGCATAGCTCGGAGGTAAATCCGAATCAACAAAGCCAGACAAATACTAATGAGAACATAACCAATAGTTCAAGCAGTAGTATAAATAGCAAATCTAATATTCGCAACAATGCCAATGTAAGCTCTAACCTACTGAACCTTTCACCATCTCATAAATCCAAAAATCACAACTCATTGTCATTGACTCGGGATAATAAAGTAAACATGAATCAAACTGGCCAGACAAATACAGGCAACAATATAACCAACAGCTCTAGCAGCAATGGAAATAGTATCATCAATAATAATGCCAAGGTCATTTCTAATATAAACAGTCCATCATCGTCTACTTCTCATACTACTAACACAAATCCATCTTTTATAAAACAAAAGTCTAACTTAAAAATAGACCAGGCCGATCAAACCAATACCAATGTTAATGTCACAAATAGTCCCAACAGCCGTGTAAAAGGTGAATCTAGCATGAGCAACGGTGCCAATGTGAATTCGAAGGTAAATTCTAATATAAACAATAATCCATCCAAATATGTTGGTCCCACATCATCATCTCCTTCCATAACTCAAAACTCGAAAAATACAATCAACCAAGGAGCGCAGAATAATGCTAATATTAATGTTAATAATAGGCCAGGGACACACATAGTAAATGAACAAACGATAAAGCAATCAGTAAGAATCAACAACGAAGTAAATAATATAATCAAGAATAATGCAGTCAACAAAATAGTCCAGGAGAATAGTCCATCATCCCCTCAACTAACAGATATAATGACACTAAAGCTTGGTAACTCATCTATGTCGAGCGGTGCCTTGTTTCCATTAGCAGATGTAGCTCCCTATAGGCTAATAGGAGGGCATCTTACGGCTAATCTCCCAAACAGCTCCCAGCAGAATATAGTGGTAGCCCAGGTTTCAGACAATGGTAACATAGAGCATGCTGTGATATTAGACTTAAATCAGATAACTGGATCAAGTCTAAACCAGAATTCACTTTATGAAACAAATCTCGGTTCAGACATTAGCGGCACAAATCCCTTTACAGGAAATCAGGATGAAGTCTCCTCTATTACAAACCTATTTCTATGGAATAATAACCAGCAAACAATTACATTTGATGATGCAAACGGGGTTACTATCGATCTGATCTACAAGTAATAAAAATAAGGACACAGAATGCGATAACTTTTGTTGGATACCAATATGGTGTGTAGTGTAGAATATATCAATAAGACCAGTATGATAGAACCTATTTCAAAATTATCCTCCCGTAGACAATAATACGACAAGCTAAGCATACTTCTAATTGCTGGAAGATCTTGATTGATATGTCTATAAGGTCTGTATAAAAAGAACTTCTCAAGCTATACGCATATCTGCCATTTTTGGGATAGTTTCTAAGTCAAGCATCTTAATTTATGTTTACAAAACATCCTATATCCCATCACGATTAGGACTTAGGTTGTAGAGGTTTATTCTAGAGCACCCAAAAACATCCAAAAACAAAATATAGCCGATCTACCTGTTGCCCTGCAGGCAAACGGACCCGATAATTTACCCACTTAGTTTGAGTGTGACTCGATGCTTTGACCCATGATCTCACTATGGATTTCTTTTAGTTGTTTTTGTCGCTGTCTTCTTAACTTAGGGTGAGTGATTCTACATAAATAGCACATTTTGTCTAGCGACAAATTACCACAATATTTGCAAGCTTTCAGGTTCCAGTTGTGTGGAGACATCTTGCACCTCTCACTCTATTCTAACGGATGCCTTTATCTACTTTGTTGGCAAAATTTTGGTTTTTGGACATTTATTGAACAAATATACTTCTGCATGACCAGTTTTGATAACTTACGCGACCCATCATTCTCTCATAATTCTCAATTTCTTCCATAATGTGGTAAGCGGCACTTCATGGGAGTATTTCCTATATCGGATTCCTTAATTATGGCGATACCAAATGCCACTAATTCTGAAAATCCATTTCCCGACCTCATGCCCTGTTCACACATTGATAATACTCATCTATGCTTTGAAGAGCGTGATTCAATTGTACAACTGATTTTCAATTTCCTTTCTGCTTGTCTAAGTGGTTTAATTCGTGCAGCCGCTGCAACGATTTTGAAGCTCATGCTTTATTAGATGAATTGTCTGTAGAACTGAAACGAGTTTAGGTAGCGATTCCATGGAGATCATGCTTCTCATTCCTACTCCATTTTCTTGTACTCCTAGATGGTTTGAATATTAACATTCTTGTCCCCTAAAATCACCCTTTTTTTCGATTTGTTTATGTTTTTGCATCTCAGGTTGCTGTGTAATAGGAATTGGATCATAATCAGCGTAATGCTCATGAGTGGATAGTCGCGCTGCCGGATTTGCAATATCAATGAATTTTTGTGTCCCCTGAGACAGCAAAATCTGCGATGAAATTTTTTATCTGTTCCAAATTCGCAGCGAAGTTATTAATATATTATTCAATCTGATATGGATTGCAATATCACTTTAAGCCGTTCCTTTTTTCTTTGACTGCTCGAATAGACTCAAATTCAAAACCCTCGACCCCTATTTTGAAATCACTAAAAATATTGCTGACAATTCTGGCGCCGATTCTATTATTTTCAGCACTTTCAGAGTATAGCCGGACATTCATTCGTTGATCACCTGATGTCAGATTCGAGTATCTATCGGCTGAGACACGATATAGTAAATGGTTCTAGATGATTGTATTTAAATTTATTAGATCTGGTGACAAATAAACAGTTAGATGATTTTGGAAAGACTGAGATTATCTAATAATTATTTAATAAGATGTTGTATTCCATAAAAATCCATCTGAATATTCTAGCGGACGGCATAAAGGGACTATAGGTAACCAAAATTAGCGAGTGAAAAGAAAAAGGCAGCCGTGGCCTATGATGCAAAAGGAGGTGGAAAATGACGGCAATAGCAAACAAGAGCGAGGAAGAGATTCGCAGCAAACCTAGAAGGTTTTGGTGGGCAAGAGGTCATCCTCCGGAGTGAGAGCTCAAAAGACTGGAAAAATGATACAGACAAGTATAATTTGTAGTAGTACAATTCTGCCAACAACAGCGTCTAATAAGTGGACATGTCTTGAAGGTAATCTAGTCAATATTAGAAACGCATCCCCGTATTGCAGGTAGTACTTGCATGAAAATTGGATCAAATAGTGTTACTAATCGCTAAATAATACTGCATCATCATTTTTTAGAGTTTGAGACAGACATGTGGAAATTGAGATATTCGTCGAAGAAACAGGGAGAACGCCGGCTGCCAGTGGACCAATTGAACCCTATCTATCAGCTGACTCGTATTCATGGCTGCAACCTCATTCAGGGTTTACAAATAATACTTTACCAACTCATTTAGACAACAGATAAAAAAAACACGATACAAGTATTGACATAATATTCTGGATTCCGGAAGGTATAGATAAAATTTTGTGCCAAAATTGCAGATATGCATATAGCTGGGGAAGTTCTTTCTATATGGAT
>JAICVW010000545.1 GCA_025935105.1 Nitrososphaeraceae archaeon | reverse complement strand
CAATTGAGATTTCTGATTATATACAAAAACGATTTCTGCCAGTGTCTCACTGGTTCAAAAATAGAACTCGCACTAATATGCGCAGATTTAGGTTATGGAGTATTTCAGTAATTGTTTTGACCTTATTTATTGTAATATTTGATGTATCGGCGCTAGGCTATTTTGTCGGCGGATCTTCTTCTGCTGCTATTGGTACTGCTACTGCAATAGCCTCATCTATAGCTGCTGTTCTGATACTTGGATCTACTGCATTTGTTCAACTAACAAGAACTCAAGACAATTGGCTCTTGTTTAGTGCAGCTTCACAAAGGTTAGAAAGAGAATACCAATTATTTACGTTAGAGGCTGGAATATACTCGCACAACACATCTTCTCCATCTATTGCTGCTACTAGTGAATCTGAATCTGAATCTGAAAATGATAAAACTAGAAACAAACTATTTGTAGAAAATATTGAAAACATCATTTCTAGTCACACTTCTGAAGGAGGACCAAATATCAGTTTACGATTTAGTTAGTTCCACTAATTTTAGAACACAATCGATATAGACGTTCACTTAGGTAGGCGGTTAGACTGGGAATTACTTTAATTAGTATTATGTATAGTTATAATTGATGGAAAAAAAGATCTACACAAGGAGACATTAAAACCAATCACCAAAGCTAATTCAGAGGAAGATAAGGAATTACAAGAATTAGAAGTGGAATCAAGCGGTGGAGGACAGGGTGCAGGCGGTGGCTAAGATTACACTTAAAGAAGCAGGTGGCTTCGATAAACCATTTAGCTGGAAACATCTCATATTCAGAGCTTGAACTACTTGTAACATAACAATAACGTTGGTCTGATAGACTTACTTTGCACCGTTATTCTTAGTAGAAATTGATTCCAAAAGCAGTATACCATAATATCTATTCAGCATCGCCATCACTCGTTGAAGTTGGTTGGTTGGGCAGTGCGTGAGTCACCCTTAGCTCCATGAGCTACGCGGAGCTTGTTAATTATGCTCGCCAATTTGATATCATATGTACTTACTCCGTTAAGATCATGGGTTATAAGACTAATTTCTACCTGGTTGTAAACATTAGACCATTCTGGGTGATGATTCATCTTCTCTGCTTCCAATGCAATAGAAGTCATAAAGCTGAATGCTTGAATAAAGTTTTCAAAATGAAGACTGATGTTTAGCTTACCATCAACAAGCTTCCAACCCGTTAGTTTGGACAATGCATTCTTGATTTCATCTTCTGATAGTTTGCGATATTCATCATCGGACATAATCTTAAGGAAATTGTTTTGCAGTATTAATGGTTTGCGGAGGATATGTTAAGCATTTATCTGCTTTTGCTGTTTCTTGCTATATCCTTTGGTATCTTCTCTTCGCCTTATCTTTGTCGAACATGTCACCTACAAAGCCTTCTGTATTACATTTTCGGCATCTTCTTCTCCCTCCGATAGGTCGAAGCTCTACTTCGATTATAATTCCACATTTCTCAGCAGGCGTTTTTCCTTTCAAAGCCTCATGTGGTCTGAAGTAATTATGGTATATTTGGTAACCAGGCAGAAAAGCAGTACTTGTTATTGTTGTGGTCGCCGGCTTGTAACCGAATATGTGAAATGTGACACGACTTAGGATTGCTTACGGTATAAAATTCTTTTATAAATGCTTCGTGAAAATTAGGTGCACCGTCAGTAATGAAAGTATTAGGCCTCTTACCGACCATCTCTTTTCCTTTATGTAACGATAAAACACTCCCTTATATCAAAGAATGACAGCTTTTAGCTGATAACGATAGTATTTTTATCCTAACAGGCTGAACAAACAATGCAATAAACTTAATCTTAAAGATGCCTTGGCAAACAGAGCATAATTTTATGTGTCAAGTATAATAGTGGCTTTGTGATATAGTACAGCTTAATTGATTGGGTAATATGTTGGTGATTTAAATAGGGTTAAAACACCACAATCTAGTGTATGAGAAAAAGAAATTATTCATCAGGATTTGGCTCTAGATGCGAATGTATATGTCATGGAAGAACAGCTACTAATGGTTACTGTGGTTACTGTTCTGGCTCACATCCAAGTTATAGAACAAATAGGTAATTACACGCCTATATTGGGTTCATTTAGGTCCAGCTGTCATGCTGGCCTGATATTCGTTCATAGGTGTTCATGTCAATGATGAAATAAAAGGTGTTTTACTCCTTTGGGGAAGCTGTTTTACTCCTCTTCCGTTAGCTGTTTGCGACGAGCAAGTTCTGCCTCGCTGGGAGTCTCAAGCCCAAACGACCCTGTCTTAACTTCGCCTGCACGTTCATACGAGGCGATGATCACTCCACTTGGTGAAATGTCGCTTTCAAGAAGTTTGAATCCAGCTGGAATCGTATCTTCTGCAAACAATCGTTTCCCCACGCCGAGAGAGAGAGTTGGGAATACCTTTAGCCAGAGTTCGTCAACCAAGTCGTGTTTCAAAAGCATCTGGATAAGTTTACCGCTGCCATGAACCTGTATTTCTGGTCCGTCCTGTTCCTTTATTTTTTTAATTTCATTCCAGACGTCGCCTTTGATTAGTTCAGAATTGTTCCAGTCAAGCTTTGTAAGGGACAAGACAAAAATGAATTTGCACGTGGTGATCACAAAGGCACGAGGTCCAAATGCTCCGGCCGCACTTCAGGGAATGACAGAGGGATGGAACCAGCAGATAGACAAGCTTGGCGAATGGTTGCAAAATAGAAATAGGGATATCACAAAGGCTGAAGGATTTTCTTTGCAAGCATCACAATTCGAATTATGACTATTCAATTCTATGAATCTATACTCATATAATATTTGACAGACTGCAACTATACTGACTAACATAATTACGTATTAATCAGTTGGGCATCCATACGGGGCAATATGACTTAAAAAAGTTGACGAACTTATGTTAACCAGTATAGCT
>JAICVW010000633.1 GCA_025935105.1 Nitrososphaeraceae archaeon | reverse complement strand
CCTTAAGCTCGTCTAAGACATTCCAACAACTTGAATACTTTATCCTAATATCTTGTATTTTCTCCTCTGAACAATCTATCAAGAGTAAGATTAGGTCAGCAGCTAGTGATTCTTCTAATGTTGACATAGTCGATCTGTTGTGTTTGTTGACATAGTCGATCTGTTGTGTTTGTTGACATAGTCGACATGGGATTGCTACAGGTAGATATGACGGGCCTAATCAATTTCGTCAATCGGGTGAACCTGCTTTACCCAGATTTCTTTTAGGAAGTGACCCAACTTTGCTAGGCTATCTGCACACGTTCTCAATAAAAGGAACCACGGAGTCGCTTGAGTCGGATGAGTTGGTTTATCTTAACCAACTAGATATTTTATTGTCTCTTTGGACACATTTTTCTCCTTACTGCTAGTGTTATTTTGCACAAAGAGGACTGCCCAGTAGTACCGTAGTAATATGAATATGACTTGTTTATAACATACCACAGCTATATTAAAGCAGCAACACGAATCATAAAGACAGACAGGCTGCAACTATGGCTCAATATCTGGTTGTAGTCCTGTTTGGTTATTAAACAATCTTGTGCATAATATATTGGCATAACCTAGGCCGAAGAAATTCCTAGGCCCAGATGTGTAGGTAGACATAAAAATTCGCTAAAACCAACCAAAAGGCCATCTAAAACTGGCAATCCTATACTTATATCCCTGTCCGATTAATTTATTGTCAATTGTCTGCATCAATACATCAACATCAACTTCAAAGTCAATACCTCTATGTCCATCGCTGTAAAGTATGTCAATGGGCCCAAAAGCACAATGGAGAATAATACAAATGTATAAACTTGGTAATTCTCATTGCTTAATAGCAGTAATAATAACAATCTCATCTGTTATGATATTTGGTTATACGATACATTATACCAATGCACAAGATAAATCAAACTTGCAGTTGAGTACAAATAAGAAAACGTACAAGTCAGGTGAGACTGTTCTTATAACTGTGAAAAATAATGGGAAAAGCACATTAGAATTCCCTGATTTCACTCTTGGTTTGACAATACAAAATACCAGAACTCACCAAAAGGCTGGAATGCTTGGGTCACAAGTTATGTCTGAACTGAAACCAGGTGAGTCGAAAACAGTTCAATAGGATCAAAAAGATTATGACGGAAAGGAAGTACAAGCAGGAACTTACAACGCTAAAGCCTCTTCTGCACCTGATCAGGATTCAAGTAATATATCTCCGATTACTGAGAGTACCACTTTTACTATAAAATGAATCACATTACGTTGGACCGAATCGGGTACAGATTTGTTTGTTGCAATAGTCGTATCTTCTTATTCCAACCCATCATTATTAGATGATAATAGTAATGGTCAACTTTAGTATTTTCGACGCTATAGGAAATGATAACCCAATTGCAGACTATGGATTTGATGAGACAAATTACAAGGAGCTACTAAATCTAAATCGTCAAATCGTGAGCTAATTGCAATAGCAGTAACACAAACACAAACAGAAATAAAATATCCCTTTTCAATTTATGATCCTGTAGGATCATACTGAACTACAACTACAATTATTATCTGAATATTAAGCCAGATCCAGAGGTAAACCGATTGAGACTGCCCAACTATTGCTGCTTTCATAGCCTCTTTACTTTTTATTATATACTACGGATTGCGTGATAAATAAAGGATCTGGGAAGATGGATTAAACCTCGGTAGAGTATTGAGTAGTACTGTTTAAGTAATGTTAAAGAAGACTTCAAAAAGTGTCTATTATCGCTAGTGATTTCATTAGTATAAAAAAGAGGTGTCTTATTTCAAACTTGAGTTTTTCACCCAACTTGAGGGGAGGACAAAATACCCTATCTCTAGCCGCATCTAAAACCTGTGAATATTAAAATATACATTGTCTTGATATGCAACAAAGTCTATAAAAATTAAAATCAATTCTAACTCCTTTACGATGAATATGCCTTTCTATCTCGGTATTACGAAGGTGTTAAAATTCATTTCATAACCAGGCCATTTTTCAATGATATTAATGATATTATACCTTTCTTTCAGAGTTTTTCATTTATCCATTTTACACGGTCTTCGTGCTGAATATAATCTGTATGCCCGATATGTCCATATTGCTTTATCGTGTTCTCTATCGCACTATCATCACGAATATGGGATGAAAATAGTTTTTTCCACATAGTATCCTCAGCGCCTCTGACAGAATTAAGCTCCTGGATATATCCGTTGAGTTTTCTTTCTGTTACCACATCTTCAATCTTTCTCGGTATTATGACCACTCTGGATTTTAGCTCAAGGTTTTGATTGAAATGT
>JAICVW010000455.1 GCA_025935105.1 Nitrososphaeraceae archaeon | reverse complement strand
CAACCTAGCCTACTATATTCTCTAATTCGATATCCCTTGTTTGAGCTTCTTTTTCCATATTCTATGTGTGTAGGCTAATCCGCATTTTTTATGTATAACTTATTTCCTATTTGATAGTGAACTCACTTATGAAATTGGATGTGTCTATTACAGGAGTAGAAAAATTTGCACCGCATACTGGAATGCTAATCCTTTCTAGTTCTTCTGATTCGATTTTCTCTGCTAGCATACAATCACGTATCCTACTATCTTTCATAGTACATATTCTTTACACAATCTACTATAAAAATGCATATTGTTTCAAATACTGTCTAGCAAATAACAATTTATAATAATTAATAACGATAATGCTGTAATAATTAATAATTTGTAAATGTCCGCATATACCATTCCAGGGAAAATAAATAAACACAAATGCAAGGTCTGTGGAAGTGTTTAACAGTATTGACGAACTCAGAGTTCATAATGTCTTAGAGTACGATATGGCCATACATGCGGTGGCCCTATCAACCTTCATCCCTTCATACCCCTTCGAAATGTCCACAATGTTATAACGAATGGACTAACACTAGACGACTACTTCTTGGAAGTAGACTAAGTAAATCAACCAAAGACATGTGGTTTGAAAATGTTGTATGTAAATTTCACATAATGATCTATTCTTGTCAATATAAATAATAATAATGATCAGCTAGCATTAAGATTGGAAGTATGAGTCAAGACAAATCAGAACAAGAAATATCTAAATGGCATAAACAAATTGAAATGATAGGAATTGATATTAAAGGTCTAGATCAAGAGATTGAAACAGGACGGTTCAAGTTAAAAACTAAAGTGATGAATGCTCACTTCATAAATGAACTTGATAAGATAGGTTTGCAACTTATAAACATTAAAGCGACTGTTGGCGGAAGGCTCATGGTGCTTTTAGAAGCAAAGGATAGGAACACACCTTCACCGTAGCAGCCATCATAGATAATTGCTTAAATTGCCCTTGCAATTCACTAAAAAAACAATTACAATTCCTAGTTTGCACGCTTGCAACAGAAGTTCTTGTTTGCTTCAGGGTTTCTGTTCAGTCATACCCACTCTGAGAATACCTTTGCAGCGGTAATTCACCTAGCGCCATTTCTATCATTACTCATGCTATTATCAATCATTCTACTATCATTAATACTTCATCCGCTAAATTCATGACCTGATAATTTTAGATTAAAAAGGCATTGACTATGATAAACATTACACAAAGTTGAGCTAAGCTTATGATGCTATATTAGATCAAATAAAAATATAGCTAGATAGTTAGGGAAATTTCAGCAGTTTATAACAAAAGTATCCATTCAATTAATATTTATATAAAACTATTTGCGACAATTCAAACGGCAACAAGGTCTTACAAAAGATTATTAAAGCTCCAAAAGATATTGATCAAATATCCGTTAAGAGAGTCTACGAGCTTATGTTAGTGAGTGCAGATTTATCTATCTTCTATATTAAAACAGATGGTACTAAGATGGCGGCGGTGTTAAAATCCACTTGTGCTTATCTGTGGATTACCCAGCAAACTGATTCTCTTGGTTAACCTGCTGATCTACTTTGATACCGTTGCGGTTGTTGTTGATCGTGATTAGAAGATACTTGATTATGAGCAAATTGCCAGGGTTAGAACAAAGAATCAAGCAAAGAATCCAACATGTAAAGAATAACATACATCCAGCACATAATCCGATATTCACAGAACACTTAACATTGAAATAGAAACACTGAATTGGGCTTTGAATGAAATTACTGCTTTGAGAAATTCTTTAGCATTAAAGGTGTGTCAACGATAATCGTCCGCTCGATTCTTTGCTATATAGTATATCGGTAGTCTAATAAACAATGAATAGCTAAAAGTACGTATCAATCACCCGAATTGTTGGAGAATCATCAGTGGCCAACATTGCATGATTACCCCGGAACGATTGGAGATAGCATATCAGTAAACAAGAAAAAGGAGAAAAGATTCCACCGGAAGTGTTGTTCAGCCTTATTAGATTTCCAAAAGTATTCCCACCGTCAATACTTGTCCTGATTACCGGATTAAGTGCTCCTGTTTCGTTTGTCCACCACGTCACGGCTACGTTACTATCGTCCTCGTGTATACTTACGTTATTACGTATCACAGAAACCTTTGGTTTAGTATTGGGGGTGCTGAGAACCATTGCGTTTGAAAGTGTTTTCCCACCATCATTACTCTGTAATAACCCAGCGATTATCAAGATCAAAAGTACGAATCCTAAACATTTTCGTTAGGGAGAATTCGGGCGCTTTCGCCTTTTTGAAATCATTTTTGGTTACTTTGATGTCTACCACATGCGCAGTATTCGTATAGGGTGTAGTCATAAGGCAGTTGTCCAGTCCATATAAAGAATCTCTCATTTTTGCAGTAAGAACATTTCATACGTTCTCTTTCTGCCATTTATGATACAAAAATCTAGTAAGTATAAAGGCCAACTGATCGTCTGATCCCAATAAGCGGATCATTGGATATCACTAACAATATCACTAGCGATGTCTTGACCAGGAATACATTCATGAACTTAATAAAAGAGAAGTTTTTCAATAACGTTATAATAACAAATTAGGTTTATTTCTGATAGTGTATTTTAAGATAAAACAACGCATACTTTATCTAGCTATTGGTGTTGTTGGCTTTCTGGTTGCGTATTCTGCTGGCGCAGCAGTTCATATTAGCAAGGAACAGGCAAATGACTTAAGGCAACACTTCTCCGAGCAAATTAAGGGCATTGATCAAAACGGTATTTTTGTCAACAACGCTAGGATTGCTCTTGGAATGTTTTTGCCAGCTGCTGGGATAGGTATAGGGGGATTTGTTGGATTTAATACTGGGATGATATTTACGGCAATAGCAGAACACTCTGCTCTTAGTAATGTACCTCCTCTAGTAATTCTAATTACGCCGTTTGGAATTATGGAAGTGTTTGCATATGGTATTGCAATATCAAGGAGTGCATTAGTCATTTATCAGATTGTAAAGAAAAAGCCATGGAGAGAATTTACAATTCCTACTCTTGTGGAGATAGGAATTGTTATATTGATATTATTTGCTGGTGCAATAATCGAATGGCAGATTATTACACAATTTAGTGGTATTCACTCCGTACCTAATGTATGATTCAAGCTAATAATATGAAATGGGACAAAACTACATAAATTCATAAATTCGATTATGACATTATTTCAGTTTAGATCAGTTCTATAAAAGTAGAATGGGCATTACATCATTTGACCAAATATCGCATCATTTACAATCAGCCTAGTCAATAAGTCAAGGTCAAATTGGATATTGTTGATTGAAGAAATCTCTAGCTAATCTGCTTTTGAGAGGTTCTCTTCAGCATGATTTTCTGTGTATCCAGAAATATGATCTAAACAAAAAGTCCTAGTTTGTATTTG
>JAICVW010000433.1 GCA_025935105.1 Nitrososphaeraceae archaeon | reverse complement strand
TTCTAACCTTGGCGTCATTGGTGATCCGAACACGGGAGCGTTAACGCAAACCAGTTATCATGCAATGAAAGATTATTTCACTGCTGGCATCACTGGTAGTGGCGGAACTATAAATACTGGGTCATTAGCTACTACTGCATCTTTAAATTCTTTCACGGCATCTTATCAGATTGATAGTGCCTCTTTCAATAACAGGATAAATACAGGTTCGTTATTACAAACGGCGTCGTTCAATGTCTACACATCTAGTATTTCATCTCAAATTGTAAATATTTTTTCATCTCAGAGTAGTTATGAAACTACCGCTTCTTATCAAATAGATTCATCTTCTTTTAATACAAGAATTAATAATATAACTGGTAGTTCTGTTAATACAGGTTCTTTACTTTTAACGTCTTCGTTTAATACATATACTTCTAGTATAATTGTACAAATATCCAACATATATGCAAGTGAATCTAATTATACTTTAACTTCTTCATATCAAATAGATTCTGCCTCTTTCAATAGCAGAATAAATTCTATTACAGGAAGTGGAGGAAGTATTAATACTGGATCATTGTTATTAACATCTTCTTTTAATACATATACTGCCTCTATAGCTCCTTTTCCAACAGCATTTACGGCAAGTGTTCCATTTAATAGGAATTATACTGCAATGAGCTATACATTATCTGGCAGTAATATTTTGCTTGTTCCAAATACGGCTTCTGCTCAGGCTTATGGATCTTGCGTTATTACCATGGTAGGTGATGGAAGTCATTCCGCATCATTCAGTGGAGGATTTAATAAACTTTCGAATTCATCGGTTTTTAATACTGGATCTGGAATAGCTAATTTAGCGTATTGCTTTTTTGATGGAACTTATTTCTTTTATGAATTAGCTAACGTTGGAGTTCTTTCTACTGGTAGTGTGGATGTAATTACTAATTTGGCTAATCTGATTAGATATTACGATACTCAAGTTTCTACGTTTACATATTCATCTTCGAATTACATTTATACGATGACTGACAATAGTCCTGTTCAGGCTATAGCTTATCAGTATGCAAGTAGTTCGCAACCAACATTGAATGTTAGTGGTGGTATTGATTGCTTTGGTGTTACTCCAGCACCATCTTCTTCCTTCTTGTGGACGAACAATGCTGGGCTTACTCTTGCAGCAGGAGCAACTATTATTATGGTAATGGAGAATGATCTTAGGACGACCGGACAAAGTGATTTCGGATTTGTTATTCAGGGGGCTGGGTCGTTAGCTATTAGATCTGGTTCGTTGTATCATACTCTTTTTACAGATGGTGGAGGTGCCCAGGTTGTTTCCAATGGATTTGGATCTACAAGTGGTCAAAAAGGATGTTGGATATTTACTTACGATAGTGGTAGGAATTTCAATGCTTATTTTAATGGGAGCAATGTACTTAGTAAAATAATGTCCGGATCTGGTACAGCAGAAACTATACAAACATGGGGAGGCTATACGGGCTTTGCCGAACATCCTATTGGATCGCTATATCACTTATCTGTTGTTCAAAGAACTATTACAGGAACAGAAATTACAAATGTTACCAACTTTCTAAGAACAAGATTTAGTTTCTAAAAAAGATGATAAATAAAATCCTTTTACATCAAAAAATACATGCTTCCGGAAACTATAATACGGGAAGTTATGTTCCACCACCTACTTATACCAGCGCATCTTTTTATATTATAGCCGGTCAAAGTAACTGTGGTAGGGCCGAGATATCGCAAATGTCAGCAAGTCAGAAGGCTATATATGCTACTGGATCTGTTCCTAACCAATATATTTTTAATCCTGGTTACAGCGCATCTATTAACAAGTTTAATCCGCTTACTCCAGGTACCAATACTATGTTGTATAATTGGAATAACTTGGACGAATTTGGCCCTGAAACGGCTTTGTCTACATTATTTGCTTCAGCTAGCAGTCAACCCAGATATTATTTAAAATATGGTATAGGTAGCACATTTCTGTCAGGATCGGCCCCTTTGGATTGGTATCCAGCGGACACATATAATAATAATTTAAAAGCATATATCAACAACGCTGTTCAGCAATTAAAAGGACAATATATCAATCCGACTTTGAAGGCTGTCATATGGATGCAAGGTGAAAACGACGCGACTGTTTCTGCGTCAGCTTATTATTACGGTGATAATCTTACTTATTTCTTCAAGGATTTTGATTCATGGTGGGTTAATGCTTATCAATTATTGAATATTCCATCGAGTTCATATGAGAAAGTTATTGGGAGAATCTCTTCTTTTGGAGATGGTACTGAAGTTTATAGATCTAATGTAAGAGCAGCCCAATTAAATTATACTTCTACCGCTTCTAATAATGCTACAATGATCAATACTGATAATTACCCTACTGCATCAGATGGTACGCATTATAATGCTACAGGACAAATTCAATTTGGAACGGATATATATGGGGTAATTAAAAATTTGTAATAGGCAATACCCTATGAAAGACTTTTTTTCAAAAATATCGTCTACAGAAATTCGGAACGTCTTAGCCATTATAACAACGCTAGGCTGTTTCATCCTTCTCTATTTATTGATCATAAAGCCCATTCCCGTCCAAAATAAGGACGTCCTTAACGTCGCCGTTGGATTTGTATTCGGTGGTGCATTGGGGGGCGTAATGGGCTTCTTTTTCGGTTCTAGTAAGCAAGACAGTAAGGAGGTTAACGGCAAGTGAGGCACGGTTCTTTATTCAGCGGTATAGGTGGATTTGATCTTGCAGCAAGTTGGATGGGGTGGGAGAACGTCTTTCATTGTGAAATAGCTTCATTTTGTAGACGTATTTTAAATCACCATTTCCCAGAATCATTATCCTATGAAAACATCATCACAACAGACTTTACCAAATACGGGGGGGATATCGATATCCTCACCGGTGGATTCCCTTGTCAGCCCTTCAGCACAGCAGGTAAAAGAAAAGGCACAACAGACACTAGATATCTCTGGCCGGAAATGCTTAGAGCAATACGTGAGATCCACCCGCGCTACCATTGTGGGGGAAAATGTTCGCGGACTCGTTAGTCAATTCGGGGGCATGGTATTCGAGCAAGTGTGTGCTGATCTGGAAGGTGAAGGATACGAAGTCTTCCCGGTCATACTTCCAGCTTGCAGTGTCGGCGCTCCCCACAGGAGAGAAAGGATCTGGTTTGTTGCCCACGCCAACAGCAGGGGATACGGGCGGTTACAATCAGAGTTCAACCAGCGGATCAACGATTCGTTACGGTTTGGAAGGATTAGCGAAACGGGAAATGTTACCTACTCCGACAGTCTCAGACAGCCTCAATATAGTAAAGCTGCGAAAGTCAACTATTGCGGGGTTCTCGAAGGGTTGGCTAAAGGACATGAGCCTTACTCATTATATGGCGATGAATCTTCTGCCTACCCCAGTTGCCAGCGATTACAAGGGCGGTGTGACACGCAAAGATCCGAAAAGGCAATTCGACACACTAGCGCATGCGCCGCATGCGCTAACGGGTGGGATGCCTGGCACAACTTCCCAACTGAATCCCCGGTTTGTGGCAACGATGATGGGCTA
>JAICVW010000390.1 GCA_025935105.1 Nitrososphaeraceae archaeon | reverse complement strand
GTGGAAAGATTCTTTATTTGGATGGCTCAAGAGTTTCAGAAGAATCCAGACACGATATGAAAGACTAGCATCACTCTATTTAGGATTCATTCAACTTGGCTGCATAATGATCCTAATGAGACTTTTCAGATGAGTTCATAGTAACGGCACAACCAGTTGTAGTTCGCATGGATTTGTAGCATAGTTCAAAAATAAATGTCATTCACAAACTATTTCTAATGTTATCATATTAGTTTATTTGTGCTGTTCGTAATTAAGCCACATTGATTCGTGGTTTGTGGGCTGAATCCGAAATAGTCATGCAATGATAGAGGGCCAATGCAGTTCACATGTTCCATAACTCTTTTTTCTTGGCTGTATGTGTTTCTGATCTGGCCGCTGCTGCTGCAAAGGTGGACGAGCTGAAGAAGAATAAGAAATGTTGGCAGCAGTTCAGGGGGAAGAGTCTAATAGAGATATCGAAACAATGCGCTAACAGAAGATTTTTCGGAAGCAGATTCAAGTAGATTTCGTATCCTCATAAAAATTACCATCGATCCTGTTCCTAATTTGTAAGAGCCTCTACTGCTGTGGGATTTAATTGTTCAAATTTCTTTTCGCTAAGGCGTTACTTCAAAGACTCTAAAATAGCGACTGAATAGTTTTGTTTATCAGGCCTTATTTTGTCAATCCATCGGCCAACTTGTTTACCACACTCAACACATTTTAAAATGGTCAAAGTATTGCTTATAATCCATGGACGCAGTACCATATGCTTACATCTCATTATACAGCTCTACTATACTAATAGACAGAATTCCGTATAATACTTTTATGCCAACTGCAATGGTATCAGTCAGGATCGATCATGCATACAAGGTTCTCATAAATAGTAAAAGGGAAGCAAGATTATTTAAGATGATTGAAGTTGCAGATCATAAGCATATTCGCTACGATGATGAGATCCAGCTTTCCGAAGGTATTGCATCAATAATGGAAAGGCATGGATTTGATCCGATGAATGAAGAAGAATGGGACCGTTACCTAAACTCCGATTTAGGTAACATTATTACTATCGACGCCCAGGACTAGGATCGGCTATTGCATTATATGCTTCCATTTTAACTTTAGACAGCCATCGTTGTATTTTATCGAGGATCCGAAATAAACTTTTTGATTTGCAGAAATTTTTATCTACAACAGTATTATAGCGAGGACGACAAGGTATCTTAATTTATGCTAATTTATGCTTAATTTATGCTAACAAAAAAATCATATATCTCATCAAGATTGAGACTGAACAATTTGATACTTTACTTAATTTTAACATAATTTCATTTTCAACAGCAAGTGCCCTACTAGGAAAAAATCTATCTTAACAATTGGAGGAACTTTCATCGATATGTGAATTTACTGTGTCATAAGAAATATCATTTTAGCACCATGTACTGGGCTATAACTATACAGAAATCTAGCTTATATGATGGGCAATGATGACACTTCACTTAGCTTAGCTACCCCTTTTCGTGTGGGTAAAAAAATGTCGTCGGCTAAATTTATGAGCCTCAAGGTTTGAGATTCTATTATACTCAATATTCGGAATAGGTTTAAAAAACTTATTATGAATGATCATATTATGTCTTCTAATCCCTTACGAACATATTGTAGACATAGACCCTTTATAATGTCGTTCGTTGTAAGAAAGACCGAGTTTTAAAGTATCATGATGTTTCCATCAGTCTAATGCTTTTGTGTCGAAGGCCTCTTCAAAGACTCTATCTATAATAGTTCATTACTTACCAAAGCTAAGTCGGAGAGCTTATACTCGCTGACGTTAGATAGAATTGGAAAAGAAAAAAAATATCTGTGAAAAGGTGCATTTGAATCTGGTTTATTACCTACCATAGGATAATATTGCTCATTCTCAATGAATCCCAGTCATCAGGTTTTGCGATATTTATGCTCAAGCTGTAATAATCTTATCATTGAGACATACAAGGTGATCGACTGGACAGAAATAACATCTTCTGAAGAATGTCCAAAATGTGGCAATTTACTTTCGAGCCAAACCGTAACAACCAGTACAACACAACAAACTATACAAAAGCTATCATTGAGGCTAAAATTTCAAACTGCTTCCAGATTATGTTTTGATATCGAAAAAATCGATTCTGTATTGAACCTTGGAATCGGTGATCGTATTTGCATTGTTGGGAACCATTCAAAGACTCTAGTTGAAAGACTAATTATCAGCTCTTTGTTACCTGAGAGTCACGGTGGATTTGGTTCTGAAAATGTAATAATTATTGATGCTGGGAATTGTTCTGATATTTACAGATGTGTAAATCTCGCACGTCAATATGGACTTGATATCAAAAATATATTAAAGCGAATAGTCGTTAGCAGACCATTTACGATATATCAACTCGCAGAGTTGGCTGTTAATGAATTACCAAAAGTTATAAAAAAATTCGATGCCAAAACCATAATTGTATCTGACATACTTCATTTGTTTTTGAATGATCCACAAGTGAAATTTGTAGAAGCCAAAAACATCTTAATGCCAATTATGAATAGCATTCGCCAATTCTCGAGAATTTCATTAAATGTTATTGTTGTAAGCTTCCAGAATGACGTGCCTTCTGGATACTCTCGGTTTCTGTTTTCAAATTTCAATAAATATATTCAAACTACTGCCGGCAATTCTGATCGAACAATGGTGAAAGTAAATAGCCGCAAAGAAGATTGCAAGATAATACATCTGCAACAAAAAGAGTTAGAGTTAATTCTACAAAGATAGCGCTCGATTTTCAGCGTTCTGAACCGAATATAATTATAGTACTCTTTTATCTAATATAGCTGAAATAAAAAGTTCACAACTCTATTTATTCTGATATATAATAAGTACTACCTTGGTAAACACCTACGTGCTCTCTTTTGTAAGTGCGGTATTGTTGATATCCCTCTATCTATCAACCCAGCAGGTACACGCGGCTGCAAATTTCACAAGCGGTTCTACAGGCCAGAACTTCACAAGCAGTTCTACAGGCCAGAACTTGAAAGTGTTGATAGAACAGGCTATAGTTTCTTTGAACAAAGGTGACTCTGCAGCTGCTCTGTCTAATCTGACACTAGCTGATAGATTGATAGGAGGATAAATTTGATGCTCATTTTTCTTGTATAGAGCCAAACGATCAAACTTCTAGTTTTTCAATAATTTAGTATGTTCTCCAAACATGTTTTATTACCGAAACTATGGTTTCGTTCTTGTTCCTTTGATTGTACAATAGTTTCGAATAGCCAGGTTTCATATGTTTGCTATATTGGCCATATGTCTTCCACATAGGGACATATACATATCGAGCTATATTATGCTAAACTCCTATAATGGTTCCCTAAAAACGTGGTACTCTACATTATCATACCCTTCATCAGCTGAAACCGCTTAGACTGCATTTACAACGTATACATGTATAATAGCAAACGCAAACGCAACTGAATAATGGCAATTTCAACCAAATAAAATATCAGCTAGAAGATGGACGTTAGTTAGATCATATGATCCGATCATTCGAAATACCCCATTTTGCATACTTGGATAATAGACACTTTTTACCTATAATTTTGTTCTGATATGATTTCTGTTATTATTTATTTAACGTCTGAGTCAGATCCAATAAAAAGGAATAATATGATTTCATGATCGATGCTCATTTTAGATAAGAGCCTAATACTTACAGGGACATTAATCACCCTCTTAGCCAGCGGGATTTTGTTTCAGTTGCCAGCACATGCAGTTGCCAAAGTAGTAAGCGATCCTTACGGCCTTCATACAGCTCCCCAAATAAGCAACACGTACGGCCTACCT
>JAICVW010000675.1 GCA_025935105.1 Nitrososphaeraceae archaeon | reverse complement strand
GCATACGAATACAGAAGTATCAACACAAATTTTCAACACTATCAGTTTTGGCCGATATGTGACACTGGAATTAGGGTGTGAGGTATAACACATACGAATCCCTATCCCAATTAGATATAGGAAAATACTTTTTGGGGATTAGAGTCACTTGCAAGGACAAATTATCAATTTTCACGTCAAACTATGTCCACAGCTGACGCTACACTTCCATCTTTGAGAATTGTTTGTTGTCTTAATACGGACACGTTTCTAGCATGACAGTTAGTTGATTTATTTTGGAATTACTCATTATCTTTGGCACCAATAACATCACCATGCAAATACACATCGAATATAAAGTGACCCATTCTATTCCTCTATATTTTAACGAATCAAGGTTTAGTGAACCTTTTCCAATAGAGAATCCTTGTTCCGATAGAGCCCTTACAGCAAATTTCTTGTCAAATTCTTACGAGTTTGGGTCCATCCAGTAATTCTTGATAGACATTTTAGTATAGAATCGATAACACAATACTTTCCTTATAGTCTTCTTCTCAGGTGTAGAACCTTCACATCTTCCTACTGAACGGGTATAAACGGTAATTCAGTTTTGACTATCTGTAGTCTATAAATTTGTTCCTCTAGACGTAGGACTGGGACTGTCTACAAATTCGTAAACAGTATACAGATGGCGAGACAAATGTTTACAAAAGTGGAACTTAGATAATTCCTGTATACAAGCTTGGACTAGGGAATGGGCAGAGGGCTCAGTTATTGATTCAGCCCATTTTTTGCCCAAAACCCCGTCAAAAGGTATCAAAAAGGGGGAGAGGATGTACGTTATTAGTTCTGAACGATATTTGGGCAAAATTTAGAAATCTCAAATTGTTAACAAATGTTGCTTTATCTGATCTATTTTTGTTTACGTTTTGTTAACATGGCTGTTACGGTTAACAAGTCTTGTTAACATATTTGTCTCATGTCCTAATCTCATCTCACTTAAATATAGAATACTCCATAGTAAGGTTGTTATGGCTTTCTAAATAGCAGCTCGAAGGTTATTGCTTTAAACTTTCGGCTTTAGGAATATAAAGAGGCTGCATAAATGTCATGCAACTCACATGTCATGGTAAAATTCGCAATTACTATCATATGCAAAAATTATTTCGGGTTATCAGGATTCAAATAATTCTTCTTACAGCTGACGTTTAAGATAATTAATTGCATTATAGTTATAGCTTCTCTTAAATTTTCTAATGTATCACGAGAAAAATCTAAGGCCTTATTAAAAATATTATTAGGATCGTCCTTGCGAGCTACCCTTGTTTCGCCTGGGCAGCCAGCAGGCTCGTCGCCTTTCACTAGAGGCCACTGATAATAAGTAGACTTTATTTCACAACTTGAAATATGTAAGATTGTAAAATATTCGATATATGAATGACCGCTACATTGGTAAGAAGGAATCAAATACTTGATTGACAGCATAACGAAAGAGATGAATTAGAAGTTTACAAGTCGATTATTTCAACAGGTACTCCAGCAAAGGAGACGATTTATCTCATCCGCCCTAGGAGAGTCGAAGGTGCGGCCCTTGCTAAGTAAATAGATATTTAATACTGAGTTGGCGTCTTGGTCAAGAGGTATAGATAATATCCTCATATACTTTCCTATTAGTAAATCGTCACTATTTTATTTCCAAAAGGAATATGTTCTATAATTTATAATGGAATGATAACAAAGTTCCACGTCAGTGGTGGTTGATTGGAAACCCCGCTACTAGATGAGAACAACAAGATGACACTATGGGGAAGACACCGTCAACCAGAATTGTCCAACAGTTTTAATATTGAAATGAAACCATTGCATAAGTTATCCCTGCAATCTGTTGCCGATAATAACATGAAACGTCTTCTAATTGAGTATTGAATTACAATACTTATTTCATGGAACTCATCTGGAAAGTAATTTGACATACTACTTGAGACTTTCTCACCAGTTTACCTATAGCT
>JAICVW010000506.1 GCA_025935105.1 Nitrososphaeraceae archaeon | reverse complement strand
TTATTACTACGCTGTTTAATGATAATCCAATTCCAATTCCAATAATTAAAATGATTACTCCAGCAATAAGCTGTGTTCCAGAACCCTTTTTCATAACGTCAGCGATACCGGGTATCGACGTTTCCCTATACATTTTATCTATCTGTATACTATTAACACAATATTAGGCATAAAGGTTTAGACTTCTTATCAAGTGAGGTGATGGTAATATGTTATGTTTATGATTTATGAGTCGATTCCGGCTACAATAGTTGTCGTGGCAAATCTGTTCCCTACTTGATTGACCTGAACCTTAACTTTCTGTCCATGTTTTCCATTTTTAACAAAAATTACAGATCCCTGAAATCTTCTTGTCTACTGACTTCAATTACATCTACGTATCCTTTACCTACTTCTACCGGTTTTGGAGCAAAGTCTCTGTTAAAGCCTCTCACACCACCGCCTTAACCTCTTCTGTAACTCATGTAAAAGAGAATAATTCGTTGCACTATATGTTTGCTATATTGGATATTGATAGATAAAATCCAATCCATAAAATTTGGTCATAGGTTAGATCTAGTCCTATGACAAAGATTGGCACATGGTCTTGTTTTTAGTTCTTGCTGATTCTATGACAGATGATCCCGCTCCTTTTTTTGAGGGTTCAGAATTTCACATGTACCGCCACCACGTAACGCCTTTCTCCATTGATGGTGCGAAATGCTCTTTAAGTTGGTCTAATCTATTTAAGGAGCTCTCATCCTTTAGTATGTTAACATTTGATTGTGTTTGAATGTCTTATATGCGTTAGAACCTGTTGAGTTGTAACTCCATGCTTGATATCATATTCCATCTGCCTACAAACGAACGAAATCTTACTATAACGTTTATTCTGCCGTTTCTCCCAGTTTGTAGCGTTTTTTGATAGTCCTGTTACAAATCTAATAACAATCTTTTTCATGTGTTCTATATGCCATTCTGTCAGAGGAAAGTATATACAAGATGTCTTGAAAGAACGATAAAACCTTGTCTTTTATAAGATAAAGATAAACTTCCCACCAATATCAATAGTATTTACAGTAATTCACGTATGTTCAGTCTGAACAAACAATACAATATACCGAATCTCAGATATCCCAGTAAATACAGTATACTTTTGTGTGTCTAGTTTATTAGTGGCTTCGCGGTATAATAACGTAGGATACAAGGAAAATAAAGATGAGTAATTAGAATGCCTATGCTTATGATAAAATGCAAAACCTGTGGTGGGCTAAATATTATTTTCCAATGGTAGGCTTTCTGCTCGATGACATAATGGACAATCTTTATCTCGTCGTAATTCCATGTCGAAAACTACGCAGCAGTAGGGTACAAGGTATTACATGTGTATTTTCAGATAGCCCTTTCTAATACGCCAACTGTACTTGGAGCTATTCAGAAGGCCTTAGGCTGTTATGACTATACAGCAGGAGCGGATAGAGCATTAGAGGCTCTAACGAATGCATATGACCAGAATATGATGTCTTTTCCTTCTGAAGATCTCATGAATAATTTGCCGAAGGCGATGTCCAATATCGGAAAAGCAATGGGTGGAGGAGGATCTCCTACAGATAGTCCCACTTTTAAAATCAGTATGAGAGAATATGAAGACATGGCAATCAAGGTCGGGGATAAAATGATCATTGAAATTAAGAAGGTAGACATTGGCGGGAATTAGAATCCCAAAGGAACATTGTATCCTCGCTCTGCTTACGTTATTGTCGTAAAATAAGCATAAAAGAACATTCCTCACACAAGTAGCAAACTCTACTGAAGCCTGAATGATGTTATGACATCGTGGCAACGTGGGCAATCGATTTCGTTTTCGATCGATAGATATTCTATGGTAGGATGGGATGACCGTTTCTCCTTTTCCTTCTCTTTTTCTATTACCTTAATACGCTCTTGAGATTGATTGATGCAAAAAACGATTGAAAGACAGATAGATACAAGTTCAAACACCAAATATTTTTTAGGCGCGCCAAATGCTCTAAATGCATTAATGAGACTGCAATCTTATGGTGTCACCGCTGAAGAAATTTTGAAACATTTATGGAATTTTAAACAGTGAGCGCTTAGAGAATGCTAGAAGGACAATCCATGATCCTTTGGATTTTTCACACTTCAAATCTGATGGTTGGACTGGATCATATTTCGACGCTCCAAAATGATGCATTTATAGGGGAACCCACTTCTCTTGTTTGTTAGATCCCTTTATTATAAGAAGGGAAATTAGTCGAGCATTAATTGTAAATCGTCAGGATGCTACAATATATAATATTAAAAACAACGATTAGGGCGGAAAACATACTAGACATCTACCCTGTTGAAATGGTTTTGCACAGTACTTCTCTTTACATTCATAAAGTACTCCACACTGGTAACACTGATGATAGCATTGATTAAGAACCTGCACTGTGATGTATTATCGCATTGATAGATATTAAAAGTTGCATCCTTTTTTTTAGTAACGATATTTCTGGAGATATGTTTTCTCAGTAAGTTTAAGTGTCCCATAGCTATTTCAAGCGGTAGAAGGGAAATATGGGAAAAATATTCATTCTATACAATACTTATGGTTTTTGGGATTCATCATAGAGATGTTTCAAGCGGCGCACTAACATCTCACCGTTATAATCTATATAAATTAAGATGTGAAAGTGAATCTGCTCCAAGGTTCTTTTGTTCTTCACTTCCTTTTTCGATTATCTTTTTACTTCTTTCATATGTTGCATGTGATACTCCTACTCTCTTTGGTATTTCAAAGGATGACCCAACTTTACTATTACGGTCTCCCTAGTTATTACTACTACCACTACTATCTTGCAATTATCCTTTCAGTCTTCTTGTCCAATTTGCAAGGTTTTGAAGAAGTTGTTTTAAGAATTTGCAGGTATTATCATCAAGTAGCTTACCATTTGCATCAAACTTATCTTGCGCGAATGTAACTATTACCTCGGGACCATTAACAGGATACATATTCAAGAATATAAACATCTGACGTAAATGGTATTGTGCTCTTGCTCCTCCCAGTATTCCAATAGAAGCACTCATAATTGCTACTGGTTTTTCGTTAAATGGATTGTTACCATATGGTCTTGACGCGTAATCAATCGCATTTTTTAGGATTCCAGGTCCCGAATAATTATAC
>JAICVW010000594.1 GCA_025935105.1 Nitrososphaeraceae archaeon | reverse complement strand
GATTTTTGTGTAAAATCAGTAGATTGTCAATGGCCCTGGAGATCTTGGTTTTGACTTCCTGTAATTTTAGGTTACTAAAATTAAGATATGCAATATTCATTGGATATATGGGTCTATTCCGTATTGGAAAATCAGACCCAACTTGAATGAATTTAACATCATCAGGTGCAAGACCTAAACTCTGACAGAATGTTTTGCTATCTAGAATTGTAGCACTCAAGGTCAACTGCTATAAATACAAAGAGATGTTCTATCTAGATATACTCACAAGCTAAGAAAATTAGTATGATGGAAGAGATGCAATAAGGGTTAAAAAAGGAAAATAATACGTTAGTGGTAGTTTAAGAAAAGAAAAGCAAAGAATATTGATAACTAATGGCTTGTTTGTCTTACTTGAAAGTAGCGAACTTGTCGCGTATTAGCCAAGATTCAGCTGTTACCATTTCACCCTGCGATTTACGATATTTCAAGTATTCATCAAGACTAGCCAAAAATTCAGGAGTAACTAAGGCAGTGTAAACCGAGCCTTTGCTTTCAGGATATACTGTCACAACACCTATATCATTACCTAATCTCTTCACTGACAAGACCTTTAAGCTCTCAATAGCTCCAACTCTTATTCCACTTGAGGCCATCAACAAAATTACGCAACGATCTCTGGGATCAGCTACGGACAATAATTTCTTTATCTCCTCTTTTGTGTAAGATCGGTAAGAGTTGGTTACATCATTAGGATAGAACTTGCCAATTTTTTTCCAAGGCAATGGTATCTCATGGAATTCAAAAAAAGACTTGATCCCATTAAGATAAAATTTGATACTATTTACTGATATCTCTCCTTTGGTTGGCTTACCTGCTGAGTTTTTGGCCGCCTTTTTAAGATGTATGATATAGAGTTCTCCGACTGAATCATTTAATTCAAGTAATCGATCCGGGGTTACACTATGAAATTTGCAAAATGAGAGATGTATACTATAGGCATGTTTTGTACTTTTTGATCTTAAGGCTTTCAAGCCACATTGTACATGAATTGTATCGTTGTATCCCCAAGAGAATCTGCATATGTTATCAACAGTCTCGACCATTAATAAGCGTATTAAATAGTACAGTTAGAGAAGAATAACTAATTCTGATCATTTAGCCTTCCATTCTACTTGATATCTAGGCTGATAAAGCTGGATATATTCTAAGCACAGCACAGGCAATCATAGACGTACTAATCTACAGGTAGGTCAGAATATATCCAGAGTTATTTGATATCATTTTATTTTGTAAATGCTATAATAGATATATGAATGGTATCTCACAGCTGCAAAGTATTTCTGGACCGGTAAGAATCATTACGACCATGCTGTGGATTTATAAGTACTCGTCGATTATTATAACCAGCCACAAATGTCAGAGAGCGATGCGGTAAGGCGATGGGAGTTAAGAATACTAAGTTCAATCAAGAAGGAGGCCAAATCGGAAAAGAAGATTGCAAAGGACATTTCTCTTAATGCATTAACAACCTCACAATTAATCACTGGACTTATGGCGAAAGATTACATAGAAAGAATCCTGATTAAAGGCAGGATAAGACGCTATTCTTACACAGAAGAGTTTGCAATCACGCAGGAAGGTCTTGTCGCGTTAGAAGAATTGACAAGGCGGAACAGCCCATGGAATCTATTAACGGAATCGATAAGACAAGAGTCATACGAACTTCCTTTAAAAATGACAATGGGTGCTGTAAGGATAACATACAAACTGGCTAAATTCATTTTGAAGCCATAGAAATCAGCACGGACAGAATTGGACTGGTCGGGATAAGATTAGCTCAATATTCTTGAATATAAAAAATCATGCTACTTGGAAAATAAGGAAGACAGCCAAAGAATAACCACGTAGCTGATGCAACTTTGGGAGGTTAGTTTGCGATAAAATTTTAGTATTGTTAAAAGCTTTGAGCATCTTTGTAGCTCTTAAGGTTTTCAAATGAGTTATATTATTGAACAAGTGTTGATTAGAATCAGCCACTTATTTCCTTATTCGTCAATAATAACGGCATATTGTACAGTACGAGTCAGATACGGACTGAAAAGTGGATGGAAATGGAGAATCCAACAAAGACTCCATCTACAAATATGGAGGGACAGGTAGGACATAGATTCGCTTCTGGCCTTGTTTGGATTTGATAATCCCGTCTTTAAATATAATAAATACTTACAAGATAGTATAAGAAGACTATGTTTGATATATTCCAGCATCCCTCCAGTGCCATGAATTCTGGCGATGCTCGGTTAATAACCATACAGGTACAAGGACATCGTACATTTCAAAATAGTCCCTGGTCTTTTGTGATTTGTAATGTTGTGGAACATATCCAGAATCAGACATGTAGCATTTTGGAAACTTGTATTTTATTTATTTCAAATAGTTATAGAAATCAGCTTCATGAAACCAGTCATACGGTCTGAGCAGCTCTTTATTCACCATTCAAACCCACGTGCTGCTCAAAAAACGATGAATATCTATGAGAACACTACTGGACCTGCTCTTATCAACCCATCCACACTTTTCTAACAATAGAGTGAATCTTCTTTCCTTTATGTTTAATTTCAATGATCCCGGATTTTCATTT
>JAICVW010000148.1 GCA_025935105.1 Nitrososphaeraceae archaeon | reverse complement strand
TGAACTGCAGTATTGTAATCTGGTGTACCTGGAGTCAATGTTTGGCTTTGTTGAATATAAAAATCCAATAATTTTTGAGCAGAACTTAATTTATCCGCAGCACCATTATATTGTTCTTTCAAGACTGCTTCTTGAGCTTTGTACGCATCTTGATTTGCTAATTTAGTGTATTTTGCAACATTATTTTGAGCATCCTGGTAAGCTTGTGAATTGGGATCAAGAGTTGCTAGTTTGTTTTTGTAGTAATCCTCGACTTGCCCAGCGGATACTGTGCCATCTGTGTATCCTTGGGTAAGAAGTTTCTCGTTATCCGTTACAGTTACTGTCTGAAGTTCTTGTGTTAAGGTATTTCTGTATGTTGGATCAGATGTGGTAGCGATCTGTTTAGTTAAATAAGCAATATAATCATTGGTGCTTATCTGACCTGCATTAAAAGCGTTTTTTTCAGCCTGATCTTGTGCTTTCTGCATAGACAGAGACATTGAAGCAACCATTTTAGGAGTTTTGACACCACGATAGGTTCGGGAGTTTGAACCCTTGTAGTACTGAATGCGGTTTAGAGATGATGTTCTGCCATATCCTGTTTGTGCCATATTATTGCCCCGACGCTTGATCGTTTTGATTAGCTTGCGCTACTGCACCAGCTGGAGAACTTGATGTTGCCATCGGTACTCCTGGGGCAGACATAGGCTGGGGAGTCGAATTTTGGGAAGGTTGGAGTGTTGGGTTAGATCCTTGTTGTCCCCCTTGACCACCTTGATCCATAGACATTTCTGCAAACGTTGGATACTTAGCATTATCAAGAGATTGAACTCCACCAGGGACATCAATTGCATACCTACCTTGAGCACCTTCAGACTGACCCATACCAATATGAGATGCATGTACGCTCTCTTGTTCAGGAGTAAGATCTCCATTGAGTGAAACAGTGGTTCGTGGAGGAATAGGTATAGCTCCTGGCCTTCCAAATACTTCTTGGATAGTCTTTTGGATACCCTCTGTAAGAAGTGCATTCTTCGCAATAACTGGAGCAAGCTTTGGATCACTCCATTCTTGGATAATAAGATCGAGTTCTGCGTCTGGATCTTTATACCCAAGTTCTTTTAATGCAGTATGGTAAGAGATTAATCCACGATCCCTTTTATTAGAAACGTTCACAATATTATCTGAAGTCATAAGAGGCATAAAATCTTCCCATTCAATATCTGTAACGAAATGACCATCTAGGATAGTTTTAATGCCTGGAATATATTTCTCAGCAAGAATAAGGATTCTTTCATTCAAGGTCTCTAATGCCATTTCCCAAATAAGTTGCTTATTACGAACCTTATCTGTGATTGCTTGATACTGAAAATTATACGAATGACCAGAAGTTTCAGGGGCATGGCCTCCCCATGCAATAGCTGGAAGACCAAGGTCATAAATAATTTGCATTATGGATTTTATGTACATTTCATATGGAGCTATAGAGACTGAGGAGGGGATGGGTCCTACATCAGCTTTGTCCCCATTGACAAAGATAAACTGACCATTAGCACCAGCCTTCACAGAATCAACATCAAAGTTTGTATCGTTGACCACTTTAAAACGAGGAACTGCACCTTGTCTAATCGCATCTGCTGCATCATTCATTCTATCCTGAAGCTCAACATTTGCGTCCATCAATTCTTCTACATCAGCCTTACCCCACGGTCTATTATCTACATGAACATTTTCTACCTTTTGAACTGGAATAAAGCCATAATCATGCTCAATATATTGGACAATATCTGAGTTATTAATGACAAGCATCATCACTTCCTCATCCCAATATTCAGTTACTAATGCATCAAGCTGCATAGTTTGTCTATCTTGTCTCTCAGTCCATCTCTTTGTAGGAGAGGGGACAGGATAAGTTCCACCAATAATTCGTCCCTCATAAGGAGCTACATTATCTAACCCGTATTGAGCCTTAATAGAATCAACTGATTGAAGCGTTTGGAAAGCTACCCAATCTACTTCCTCAAAACGATTGTCCTTCCAACCCATAAAGACTTGACCTGGATCTTCTACCCAGGTGTAACAAATACGCTTTGTCTTTGGGTCCCACCATGGTCCTTTAATAAAGGCATCTCCAAAGAGAGATTGCATATGTCCTGCTCGTTTGAAGAAATACTTAAAGCGATTCTGGTGATGGATCTTATCAAGGAAGTATTTAATATTTGTTGCACGCTCAACTTCAACTGGATCATCAGTTTGGCGTGGAGGAACATTAATAATAGGAGCTTTAGCAGTTAAGAAGTTAGTTAGTTTATCAACTACTTGAGAAAGGTAATTATAAGAAGCTCGAACATGACCGAGCTTATTAACATCAGTCAAACCAAAGACATTTGAATATTTTGCAAGGTTATTTTCATAGACATCTCGAAGAGTTAAATATCTACCGAAGCGTTTCTCATCTACTTCAGTAAAGGTAAGATCTATCTTGCGATTAATTTCAGCTAGTTTATCTCGTCTATCTTCTTCTGTACCCTCAAGGTTGGTGTCACCATCTTCTTCTTCCTCAATAGGAGTAAAGATTCTTTCTGAGATCTTCTTAACAACACCAGAGATTCTATCTGCTATAGATTGTCCACCTTGGGCTGCAGGTGCATCTTGAGGTTGGACATACTGTTGTCCGTACTGTTGATATAAATCTGGTTGGTTATTTGCCATGTTATAAATTTAAGAGGTCAATATCTAATACGCTTCTTCTTTTCTTAGGTCTTCTGAGTTCTATCCAATGGACTCCCATTCCTAATGCCATTACTTGATCGTTTTTAATTGATTCATCATCGAGTCTGTATGTTTGTAATTCTTTTATTAACTCAGGAATCTCTGGGATTCTGACCAGTCCCCATTCAGGGTTGTAGTCTTCGCTGATTCCTCCGACTTCTCTGAGATCTCGTTTAAAGGTATCTGATTGACCACCTTGAAATGCGATCTTAAGGGTAGCGAGCATTTCCGCTTTATTCTTTGGTGTAAAATCAAAACCATAAGGATTGCAGGAAGAGAGAAATGCTAATGCATTCTTGCCTCCAAGTGCGCTTGAGTCGATAATGAGTCTTGCGTTAAAGCGTCTTACGACATCCTTAACTAACTCATACTGCATAGGAACCGCTACTTTTTTTCCTTTGAATCTCTGGTGATAGACTAATTGATATGGTTCTCTGGAATAATCCAAGACCATAATCACTGTGTAGTCTTCACCTGCTGAGAAATCTACTGAACAAATATAACTTTGATGAAACCCTCTTTCTTTTAATTGAAGAGAAGAATCTATAGAGTTTCTTATTTCATCAAAGGTAAAAAACTTTTCTCCTGTAGTGACAAACTCTCCATAGATGATTTGCTTTCGCATTTCTGGATCTGCGATTCTGTCGATTTCTTTGATTGCTTCTTTAGGGAGGAAGATGTTTTCATACATCGACCCACCTTGGTAATAGTAATAACCCTCTTCGTCATCCTTCGCATCTTGTACTAAAAGTTCATAATCTTCTCCTCTATCTGCCTGGGGAGTTCCGATTAAATGGATATTGCCATTCATCTTCACCACACGTGGAAGAAGAGTACCTGAAAGGAATTTACGGAGGTTGGGTATATCGCCACACTCATCTCCTGAAACGAATGCAAGAGGCTTTGCTTTAAATGATCCGCCCATTTGGTCGTATGATCTAAATAAAGTTTTGGACCCGTTATACCAGGTTATCTGGGGCAGGGGATTGTCTTTATTTTCAACAATGGCCCACCCTTTGAGCTTAGAATCATTAAAGTAACTATGTCCTAATTGGTCTTCAACTAGAAGTTCTCCTTCAACTATCTTGACAATATAATCCTTGACTGGTTTTGCAATTTCATATGTCAATCCAAAATTAAGAGTTTCGTACGAGGCTTTTAGCCACTCCTCTCCATTTTGGACTCTTCCATATAAACAGGGCTTGGTGATTGC
The DNA here is from genome assembly GCA_025935105.1 of Nitrososphaeraceae archaeon. Lineage (GTDB taxonomy): Archaea > Thermoproteota > Nitrososphaeria > Nitrososphaerales > Nitrososphaeraceae > Nitrosopolaris. The sequence goes on along the minus strand of JAICVW010000148.1, from coordinate 2,638 downwards.
TTGCCAGGTGTGAATGATTGCTTCACAAAGAGTTTTACCCCACTGGTTGCCAGGTGTTAAAATATTCACACGCTTTCTGGCGTTAGTTACCCATTCTTTTTGTTTGGGACTAAGCTTAATACCTAGTTCGTGTTCAGCAAAAAATGCTATGTCTGATCTAACCTTCTGCGAGTACTCTTGTGGATTCATTCACTACAACCTCTCCTTCCACCGCTTTGTCTAAAAATCCTCCATACATCTGAGCAATGCGTAGTTTGAAAGCACTTTCTTCAAGTCCCTGCTTTTGCTTTGCTATAGCTACATTCTCAAGAGCTGCAATGTCTGTTGGTTTAACCGTTGCAGACGGATCTTCTAAGTGAAGGAAAGCCTTCTTGAGTGCTCGATCTCTGTAATCATCAAAGGAAATTCCTTTGTCTTCGAGAGTTGCGACAATTTCCTGCTCTTTGGCCTTCTGAGCAAGACGGTATTTTCTATGCAGATTTTCAAAGTGCGCTGTCAACCATTTTCGCAGACTTGCTACTGAACGGTTGAAGTGAGGAGCATATTCAACTGCTATTGGCATTATCTTATGCCTTTTCCTAAATTTGCGTTCTATCTCTGAGCAAAGCTCACTCTGACAGATTTGGCAATCAGGCAGTTGCATCTCCATGAGCTTATCTTAAGTCCGAAGTCTTCTTTTGTTCGGTTAGAGAGATTATTACTGCTTCTTGACAATGACGATTTTTCTTGCATTATTAGTAACTGTAACCGAACAAAATTGCCTTTTGGTTAGATACTAAAGACTGAGGTTTGTGAAATCTTCGTGAGATTACTGATCTTAGGAAGATAAAGCGAAAGCTTTACTCAGTCGTAAGGGGTACAGTAGAAGGCGACTATAATTGAGGTCATACTCTGCTAATGAAGAATTAGTAATCAGGCTACTTGAAGTGTGTGATGCCTACAGCTAGGCTAATAGGAATAGCTGTCTGACGGAAATCTTTCCAGCATCATTTGCTTCTTCTTATCTTCAAATTTAATGTTTGGGGGTAGGGGGGCGAATGAATCATCTGGAAATCAATATTACATGTATATAAAGCTATGAATAAAGTAAATAGATTATTAGAGATAGAAAAGAATCTGTATGACATTAGGAACAGATGGATATTTGGGAACTATCTCATGCGTTCTCAAGCAGAGCAGGAAGGTGCTTTACTTAATCAAGAGAGAAGAACATTATTAAAAGAACTTACTCAAGAAGAGAAGGATCAATACTACTCACCTCAATACTTTAATGGATTACATTTGGTAAAACAGTAAATATAGTCGGCGACGCTTAGAATTTGGTGGGGGTCGGATATGGGGAATTGAGTTCAGTTCTAGCTAGTCATTCTCTTTTCCCGAACGTATCCGCCCAGCACTAGCTTCTAAGTGATAAAATTTTCCGAGGAATTTTGTACATACATGGCAGAAAATTTTTTGAAGCACGTTGCCAACCGATGCCCTGGGTACCCCTTTGTATTTGCCAGGCACGAAACACCCAAGCGCAACGTCACCATTCAGCCTTGATTCTTCCATATCCCATGTGATAGGTTAATAGTAAACCATCTAAAGCAACGACTACAAAACCCCATGAAGTCCCCAGGTCTTCGCACACCAGCTATAGGATATAAATAGTATTAACAATTCATATATCAAAGCTAGACAATTTTTGCTACTTATTTTCGAGGCTAGTTTAAGGTCGCATTATATACATTGTGCGACGTGAGGTAAAAAACCTGTGTTATTGAGAAGCAGGGGAGCAACCAAGCGTTAATAGCTGTGTCATTACTTATTCTTTCGGGAATTATTCGGGAATTATCATGTAGTAGCAAAGTTACTTCATTTTGGGAAGTATGGATTTATCGGATATGAATTAGAGAGGTATCATAGCGCCACTTGATCAATAAAAACGCGTCCTAGGGCATTGTAGAGGGTCACACAAACCAACTAGATAAGCTAAAAATGAGTGTCTAGCCTTAAATTAGTATAAAAGAAGAATTTTTGTCTTTTGGGAATATTCTCTAATATATGAAGCATTTAATTGACTATTTTCTATCACCAGATCCACGTTATTATCTTTGCAATACATTGCTTTGTTATATCCAATCCAGTCAGGACTAGAACCATCAACAATATGTATTGTATATCCTCTTAGTATTCCTAAACCCTTAAGTTGCTTTGCTCGCTCGCTTTGGCTCGCTCGTTTAGTTGTCAAGAAAACAATAGTATATTCTTTCCTTAATAAATCATATAACTCAGGGAACTTATCTATTGTGCCATCTATGTCAATACATGCAATCATCTAACCACTTTATATACCACTTTACTTATTTTGCTCACTCCTAGCCTTATTTTGCCCTATTGACAAATAGTCAACGGCTGACTATACTATCTCTAGAGCTAAAAAAATAGCTCCCCATAGACTTGACCTATGAGAAGCCAGAAACGCCCGATTCAATATCGTGAAACAGGGGTGGAAAAGCCGAGGAGCCATGCAAGCTGAGAACCACCCTTGCCCACCACGTGGAAAATTCAAGTTCACACGCAAAACCCCTGGCCGATCGCGCATGCACGCAGTACGCACAAGCCCAGCCCCGTTTTTTTTGGGAACTGGATGCCG
>JAICVW010000519.1 GCA_025935105.1 Nitrososphaeraceae archaeon | reverse complement strand
CTAACGCGGGACCTATGTTCATGGTGTTTCGTGGGAAGGAAAAGAACGAGTTAGCGGATAAGTTGAGAAAGGATAAGAATAATCCCGAGAGTATCTAATCTAATAAGACACGCCTAGAACTAAATCAAAGGTTAGCCTTCAGATTCAAACTCATTTAAATCCAAATAACAAACTTTAGTAGTTAGACGACTGTCATTGTTTGGGCTATCGCATGAATACAACTATTTAGAAAAGTCTCACATTCCATACACCTACACTGTAAGAAGGGTGATAGGGTTGCATTCACTTGCGGCGACGCTGTTTTTACTCCCAGCGGTAACGAGAATAATCACCAGCACAACACAAAAAATACTCGGTAATAGTGTGAACTTTACTTCTTTTGACAATTTCAGCTGTAGTATTTGTAATATTTCTCCCCAACATAGCCTTAATTCAACCATACTTGTCGTCGGATATTCAGAGAAGTCTACATGAATTTTTCTGTTTTGCGTCGTAACTACCCATTTGCAGTTTGGAGTGTGAAAATGTTAGAGGGGCGGTGGTTGCAACTGGAATTTTTACAATGTCTAATCACTTTCTGTGGTGTGTATCTAGTATCAGATTGTGTCTCAAATTCCGTGTGCGTCTATGAATGGTAGTAGGGATAGATTTGCAACTGAGATAACGTCTGGCCTGTTGCAATTGGACCGGCTTGTCAAGCCATCCGTAATACCATGCGCTAAAGGGATAGCACTCTCCCTCCAACTAGTCAGTTCTTGATTTTGTTCGATAATAGGTTTCCAGAACTTATTCCATATCTCTCTGATATGATGCCAATGATCCCACCAGTCACTCGCAAAATCATTCCATAGTGTTGGATTTTTTAAATCATCCCAGAATCTATACAGTGTATCCCAAGAGTTTTCCCAGCTATTGTGGTTCTGTACGACTTGATTTACTAGGATACATGAGTTTACAGCTCTTATTGATGCGCCTGCAACTATATCAAACAACGGCTCACCGGGTGTGAAAAACTTGTCTCATAAAGCTTTAAAAACTCCAGCTTCATAGCACCAAGAGCACCTCCACCCTGTACAACCAATGCTCTTTGTTTATGTTTAAGTGGTTTAGATTTGCGAGTTGAATTCTTTGACATTGAATTAGAACATGCTTACTCTTTTATATCTACAGCTGTCTACCTACCTACCATCATACCTACCCGCCTACCTGTCTTATCGTGTCGGGAAGTCCTTGTCATAGGTTCACTCATGCAATCCAATTAGCCACCTTATTAGGCCTCTTATCTAGCTCTTCCAGTCTATCGTTCTACATAACTTATATTCTTGATGTTAGTACTAATGTAAGGACGTGTGAGTTCAAATGTCAGAAACGAAAGCCACTATTTTAGTAGTGGATAGGAAGGAATCATTAGTTATGGAGTTAAGAGATGACTCTAAAGATACCTTTGAAGAAGCAATTGGCCTATCAACTCTAATAGCAAAGCAGGTGTTCTATCTTATGTTGCAATATTTGACAACGATGGGAGCAAACCGAATTATACGGACAAATCAAGGACTCGATTACTAGACTAGCAATAGCTAATGAACAACTGAAAATACAAGACAGAGCCCAGAAGGAATTTATCAATATAGCAGCTCATGAATTGCGTACACCTTCAACCTATAATTGGATTATCTGATGTTCTAACTCATTCAGAGCACTTTAAAGAAAAAGAGAAAGATCGAGAAATACTAGACATTATAATCCGAAATGCCAAAAGACTACTGCGGCTTACTGAAGATATTTTAGATATCACAAGAATAGAAAGTAAGTCACTAGATCTAAAGAAGGAACAATTTAACTTAAGTGAAATATTACAAAATGCCGTTTCTTACTTTCAGAACCAGCTTGGTAAGGAATACAGGAGTAATACATTGAGCCTTGAGTTTATAGAACCTAAAAACGATATTCTAGTAGAAGCAGATAAAGGTAGGATAAACCAGGTGGTTTCAAACATTTTGAATAACGCTATTAAATTTACAGACCAAGGTAAAGTAAGTGTTATGGCTACAGAGAATGAGGATAATGCAATTGTAAGTATAAAAGATACAGGATCTGGTATAGATCCTGAAATATTACCTAGGCTATTTACCAATTTGCTACAAAATCCGCTTCAGGTACTGGACTGGGCCTTTATATCTCAAAGAATATAATTGAAGCTTATGGTGGTAAAATATGGGCTGAGAATAATACAGACAATATTGCTGGTGCCACATTTTGCGTTAGTCTACCATGCAAAAAAAGAACAGCATAAGAGTAGACTGTACAATCAATCAATCATATTTACTTTATTAGTGTTAAAAAGTAACTATTCATTTCTTCTCTTAGAGGGAAGAGAAATCACACTAGTCAGAATCATATTTTATAAAGCCAGCGGTTTGAAAAGGTAATCTTGCATATAGTTAATGCCCAGCCATTCGAAAATCTTCCAGCCACAACTCAGTAGTTTCGCTTGGCATCATCCAATACTCAATTGGTTCTGCTAGGAAATTAGCGGACCTGACTCAAAACTTGAAGCGGATTGTTGAATTCCCGTATAACCAGACTGCTTGTGTAGAAAAAGTTGTTTACGTGAGGTATACAACCTCACTACGTTGTGGCGTCACCAATCTAAGACAATAGTGCAGCTGGATTCCTATTCGAGTTAGAGTTCACCGTAATCACGAACTTGCAGTTTGATGCCTTTGTATCGCCGTGAGCTGGATTAAAGTCCAATATTACACCTGCACCATTTAGACCGCAGTCAAAGTAGTTAGCTCCGCCTCCACCAATCATTACATCATGACCAGTTCCAGCAAAGAATTGATCATTTCCTGATCCACCTACCAAAAGTGAGTTACCAGTACCACCAATGAAGATGTTGTTTCCATAGCCGCCATAAAGCTTGCTGTTATCAGTATCCAGTAGACCAGCTACAAGCACATTATCTCCAGGTCCAGCAAATGCCTTACAAGTTCCTGTTCCACATTGTAAAAAGTCATTTCCACCAAGCCCATACATGGTTGCATCAGCGACTGATGTTGCTATTATGATATCATCTTTT
>JAICVW010000588.1 GCA_025935105.1 Nitrososphaeraceae archaeon | reverse complement strand
GTAGTAAATACACCTCCTGTTATTTTTGCTTCACCATTGCTAATATACGCTTTTGGGCTTGCTGGTGTTGTTGAGGGTGATCCTGTAGTGGCAGCAGCTTTTGAATTATTTGCCGCTGGTGTTCCTTGACTCTGCTTAGTTAGATCAATATTCCCACCTTTTGCACTTAAGGGTTGACAGGATTGTGATCCACTTGGTAATGATGCACAAAGCTGTAAGTCTTCAATCTTTGCGCTTGATGGAACTGTAGCGGTTATAGGAAGTTTTATTGGGCTACCGCCACCTCTTTGTAGATTAACATTAACTGTGATTTTTTTGGTGGCTGCAGATGTACTATTGGTTGCTCCAGAAGAAGATGGTGCCGTGTTAGTTCCCTGTGCACTTGTTGTGGTGGCGTTACTAGACTTTGAATACTTGATAAAGAACTTTAGTCCATTTTGGCCTGGCTGGTTTTGCATAGTTGCAGCGCTAGAGTATTGTACTATGGTTGCAGATATTATTAACAATGCAGCAACAGACAATACTGCACTTGCGATGATCCTGCTCTCATTACTATTTATAAAGACCATTGTCCCCGCGTGAACAACATTATATATAAAAAAAGTAGATGATTGTACCATAACATGAAATTAAAGAATCGCTTTGTGGTTCTCGCCTCTACCTGTTCTCGAATTCTATCAGCTATTGACAGTACTCCTTGTGTATTGGGTAAAAAGATATCTTTAGCGGCAAGCGTAGAGCTGCACATGATGTATACATCGAAATCTCCGAAATCCTGTGTCCTTTTATCCCTGTCTTGCTTTCAGCCCTCTCTAGAGCTTTGCATACTCGCATCGAAACCGTACACTTCAAACCCTTTTTCTTACAGTATCAGTTGCCGCATAACTTGAGTGGTATATCCTTAGAGTGTCATGAATAACCAGATACGTTGGGTGGTGGCCATGACAGTGAAGGTGGTTAATGGTTTTTCTTTACTCATGCCATAACTTGCATTATTAGTCCTACTAGTAGAACATAGGTAAGGGTTGTCTTATGTAACAATCAGGTCTTCCTTCATTTGCCTAAAGGACCAAATCCATGGATGTAGCGATAATAATTCTACTCATTCCACCTTGTGACGTAACTATAATGTGCTCAGAATCCACTGCTACTATATTCCCTACAGATTGGTTATCCTCACATCTTACATTTTTGTGGACTACTTTATCCCAATCATGTACCGGTTCGGTCATAGATTCTACCGATTTCCAAGATACTAACTTTTAAACCTATGCGAATCCCTCAACGAAAAGACAGTACGGGACAAACGTTCTGTCAATAACTAGGGCCTTGTATTGGCTATTTGATATAGATAAAATTCGTAGTTTGATTATAGCCCAAGTCAGACATAGGTATTACATCAAAACCATTATCATGAAGATATTTCATCTCTGTCGCAAACAAGTTTACATCTGTACTAGAAGGATTACCGATATCATCTATGCCATGATAAGCAACAATTGGAATTGCATCTATCATCCCTTTTTTGTTGTTAAAGCTTATTGCACTGTTCACTTCTTGTACAAACTTTTGAAATATTAATTTATCATTATGAGCATAAGTCTGATCCCAGGAGTTATGACTCTCTTCTCTTATAGAATATCTATTCGCATAGTTTAACACGCCACCATCATATACCCTACAATCAGTCTGTTTACTATTAGAATATCCATCACAATGCAAAAATATTGAATTAGCAAAGCCATTATCTGCATAGCCATAGTATTTAGAGATTGTATCTATCACTAGAGGATTATTCCACGCATCACCATGGACTACAGCAAAGATATCAGAGTTAATGCCATGGCTTTCTAAACATTGTTTTGAACCGCCAATCTCAAAATCTAAAGCCTTTGGGGAAAGATTATTTAGATCCGTGTGAGTCATCCCTTTTGATTCTATGTCTTGTCCATCTTGCTGTAATGTTTGTATATCGTTCCAAGTTAAACGATCTGTCTGGCTCTGGCTTTCGCTTCCATTCTGATGTTCTACATAATTACATGTAATGAAAAAGCTTGCCTTAAATCCATATTGGTCTAATATAGGTTTAGCCGTAGTAAATTGACTTTCCATAGTATCACCAAAAGTTAGTATTACTACCTTAGTGTTATTTCCAATTCCAGTATTTATTAGGCCAGTAGCATTATTCGTTTTTGATAATATGATTTCATGATGGTTGCTTTGATTTGTCGTTGGCTCTGTTACTATTCTTAAATGATGACTACTGTGGTTGTGGTGGATATGCTTTGCATCCATGGCCAAAAGATAACTATTCGAAAAACTGACAGTAAATAAAATCAAAATTATAGATACAATAACGCTGACTTTATGATATGTATTAAACCAACTATTAATATACATAGGTCTTCATAAACCCCGATCCATTTGGAGTGTTACACAAAAGTAATACTTTTAACAACAGCTGGTCAATCTAATGAAATATTGTACTAGTGCTTAGCTATTAACTATACACACTCCAATGAATGAACTTTCCAGAGGTAAACCCTACTTCAATTTCACACTTTATTTGCAAAAAGTGCTCGTAAATCCTTTCAAAATCAAGATGATCTCGTCAGGCATAAGCATATGATAGTAAATGGAGCAGTTC
>JAICVW010000250.1 GCA_025935105.1 Nitrososphaeraceae archaeon | reverse complement strand
CCTGCTTATTGGATTGATGTTCATGGCAGTCTAAAGATTGATTCAGTAAAAATAACATCGTGGGATCCAACAACGAACTATTATGCCATATCGAATGGATCAAGAACTGGAAGTGGAGTATTTATCATGGGTGCACCTAGACCCTCTATAGTAGTTGAAAATAATGCAACAGGCACAACTGATATCACACATTCAGAGATAGCATATTTAGGCTACGAGGAGGGCAAGCGTAGAGGTGGGTCAGGACTTAGTTATTATTATGGTGGTGATGGGAGCGTCATCGAGAATAATGACATACACCACGTATACTTTGGTTTGTACACATTTGGTGTTGGCCATATGGTAGTAGCCAATAATATTATCAGAAATAGTGGCCATTATGGACTTGATCCGCATACCGGAACACATGATATGATAATTAGAAATAATACTGTATACAATAACAACGGAAGTGGAATAATTTGCTCACTTAATTGTTATAATATATTAATTCAAAACAACAAGGTTCACGATAATGCTGGTGATGGAATAGTCTTTAGTAGGAATATGTATAACTCAATTGCAATAAATAATATCATCTATAATGAACCATCGGGAGTCCTTGTCTCACAGTCCCATAATAACCAAATATATAATAATACTATATCCAAGAGTGGAAGCGGGATTAACGTAAACTACGGTTCCTCAAATAACAAAATCTTCGGAAATACTATATCAAATTCTCTAACCAATGCCATACTTCTATCAGGTGGAGCATCAGGTAATACATTCGCCTCTAACGAGATATCTGGTTCAACTCCCGAAAGCATAAAGATTGAGCAAAATTCTACATCAAAGAATGACATATTTTCGAGTAATCAAATACTTCATTCTTCTTCTTAGATTAGACTAACAAAAATTACAGTATCAAAACAGGTATACATATACATGCCAGGTCTATGTTTCGATTAAGGATATGCAAAGTGTATGCTGCGAAGAGGTGCAAACATTGCCGGGTATCAGAATGGTCATTAGGTCAGCAATTGCCTACATAAAGGGTAATTATAGAACGATTTTTCATGTTCTACTTTGTTCTTTGCTTTCGTATATCCAATCCAACTCTTTTCGTTTGTGAACAGTATAACCGGATTTTAGGATTACATATTGGTCAATGTAATTATATCTATCCTTGTTGTTTTTGGTACCAATATTGTGCTCCAATTTCTGCTGTTATACGATTAGATTAAGGATTGATTCTTAGTATCTGTTAACGTAGTCTTTATTCCTAATTGCTACTCTTAACTGGAATCAAAGGGTGACTCGGAATATGTTACTTCCTGATGATAACCACTGTAATAGGTGTCTCATGGCATAATTGTCTGCAAAGGTCCAATACCACTCTTATATCTTGGCCATCAGTCAAGATCCATCTACTTACTTCTACGCTAACTACGTTCACACATAATAGACTCAGTATATTTGGTCGTTAGTAGTAGTAGGACTGTAACAGTAGTCACGCCCTTCAATTAGTAATCAAAAAGTAATAGAATTACTCAGCTATTTAAGGTTGGTATTTCATACAAAATTATCTCTTGATAATCTAGAGGAAAATACCAGATTATATAGTTGCGATTTTTACCGTACGCCTGGCATCTAGGTTCCTGGGATACGGATTGAATGAGATATAATAGCCCATCTACAAACGAAGCTAATGTATATAAGATTAGTGATTATCAAGCCGCAATTTGTTCCCACAACGCGCCACAAGAACATTCATCAATAACATCTAAAACGGTAAGAAATGAAACGTTACAGTGTAGTTATGTTCATGTAATAGATTATACACAGTTTGAAATGACACCCTGTAATCTAGAAATTTTAACTTGTTAGCACCAATTCCAATAGTGCCTCTCCCTCCTAGTCGGGTGATCAAGGATGTTTGTAATTCTAGACTCTCAAGACTTGAAATGGCCGCATTTTTGGACATTGTCCATTATCATTTGCTATTTGTGGCCTTATAATCAAGGGAACCACATTCAGCCGGGGAGAGAGGGTACAAATGATTAGAATTATCGTACTAGTGCGAGAGGAATGTTTAAGAAGATTAGTCCGAGATTAGTTCGATGAAGACAATATGAGCACCAAAGTATCGTGGGAGGCTCGCGTTCCCGGCGCAAAAGACTTTCATAGTCTGTATCTTTCCCCAACTACATTACGCGACGATCCTGACGCAGATGCACTGCACGACGAGAAATGGGCCAACGGTTTCGGGCCTTCATTATTGGCCCAGAAGTCTACTGTCTTTCTCACTTACACAGGAGTTCGCGATGCCAACAACATACAGGTATTGACTTCGGCACTGGGGGTTCGGTTTATACCGTGGAAGATCCAGAAGACTGGACAAGCTACAACGGAATCGAGGTCGATCCGTACTATCTATGGGTCTTCGGCAATGGCAATGGCGGTATCGCATGTGCTTCACATGCCTCGATCGTCAAATGCTGCCAAGGTAACATTGCGCGGCCCCGCTGGTTTTATCATAAATTCGATAAGAAGAAGAAAGAAGATAATAAAGAATATTTTATTATTGACAAGGAGCTTTTTCCTCTCTCTTCTCCACCCAAAGTGACGTCTTTGTACCCGTGTGCAGATGGAACTCTTGTTACTAATATCCAAGATAACATCTATACTGCGGATTACCAAATCGCTCGTGAGTTGGGACAGATCGTTATCAGTTCATGGACTAAACGGGGAGGCAAAGCAAAGCAGGTGATAAAAATGCCTATTCCGTGTTGGTCCACGCTCGAGAGCTTGAGAGCGAATTTGAAGTCGGGTTAAGTCTGGAGCGCGCCTTCCTTTGGCAAAAGGGTGGTACCCTAGCGGACACGCCGTGTGTGGCAGGCCCGGTGAAGCTCTCCTTTATCTTTAACACTATCTCGCCTGTGATAGTGATAAGTTTTTTTACGCTGTTAAGAACGTAGTTATCATCGACAACGTATAGGCCTTTTAGTATTTACCATCATCTACTTTATAAAATATGTCAAAGACGTTTGCAAAATTAGCCCTGCGCTTTCGATTATAGCCATAATAAACAAATATTTAAAGCCGCTTTTTCATGGGCGAATCACATCCTCTCTTGTTCCGGAAAATACAAACATGTAAGACAACAATACCTAAGCCTAACGCTAATCCACCAAGTTTAACAATTTCCATATGACTGGTGATAACAGTAGAAATTGTAAGAAAAACCAAAGCGCCAGCGATTATCGTAGCGTTAATTTGGCAAATATTCTTGTCTTCAAGACCTGCAAGATTCATAACCCTACTGACCCGCTTTCTCCTCATTCAGTCTATTTGTGCAGTCATCGATAGTTTGAATTTGATTTTTTATCGGCCTGTCTATTTCCCCTAAACTAGAGGTTCTCTCTAAAAGGCTCGGATATTGTGTTATACTGTAAAAAGTACTCCCTAATCCTGCAAATGTATCAATGAATTTATTCGCTACCCAAGGACTTGGGTAGGCATAATGTTAATAACAGCAAACCATACTTTACATAACTTTGTCATATTTGCGTTTATAACTCAGCATCTACCAGATTTTAAGAACACTAGTAACGATGATGACGATAATAATAACAAGGTAATCATGGTAGGATCTCTTTACATACGTAGCCAATACTGGCCATACAAATATGTACTTCAAAAATTTTGATCTTATGTCTATAACTGATGCGAGTAGATAGGTAGTAGCTGCACATACATATGCAGATAGAATTTTAAGTGACAGGAGAAATGGCTAATACTACAACTAAAACAATGCTATTAACCTTACAATTACGTTCAAAGCTCAATAATGGAGTCGAAATCCCTCTTCTTGGTCTAGGAGTATATCAGTCACCTCCAGGAAAGACAACCGAACGCGCTGTGAGCTACGCCTGAAAATTGGGTTATGGGTTAAGATTATTTGGGCATGGTGCATATGGTTGTATATAGATATTACGAATTTGTGAGTATCTTCTAAACTCAAACTTACAATAGGTCAGATTAATGGCTTAAGATCATTTATAGAAAAGACATATGACAAGAGGGAACATCATAGAGCAGAAGCAGTATTTCAGAAAGCAGATGGTAAAAACATATAAGTACATAGCTACAGAACAGTGCATATAAGAATGACTAGGAAATGGATCGGTATTGTATCAAAAAAGGAATTGAAGCTCTGAAGATAAGGAAAAATCATGGTGGTTGAAAGCCCAGGCAGAGATCATCCTTTCGATATTATTCAATGATCCACATATTTTTGGTTACCTTTGAAATAACGGAGCCTAAGATCACTTGTAAAGCTGTCTTACAGACTGGCTTGACATTCCGGTCTGTAAGACACCTAGAACGGATAACCAACGACATAGGAGTCAGATGTAAAAGGCCAAAATTGGAACTGTTACATGGAAAGGAGTATGTGTTACTTCATTATTAGGAGATTGGTTGTTGTTGGTTATGATCTCGAGTCCACGAACATAGCCTTCTAACTCTTGGACTCCAATCTTCAAATATGCTATCTCGTTTCTTTTGCATGGTATGAGGAACGTGAAATTAATGGAAAAAACTTAAAAGAATGTCTGACAGTGAGATTTTGACTTTGGAAGGAATTGCAATAGCTTGCTTAGTGCTCACTATAGTATTACTTTGTCCCATTTTATCATGTAATGGAGCTACATTAACTTCCCTTAATTCATCTGCTGCACTAATAAACAAGACTGCCACCACAGTAGCTGCAAAGGCTGCTACAGCTGCGATAAATAAGACTATAACCGCGGCTACACATAAAATTGCTGCAGCAATAGCAGCAAATACCACGAATACCACAAAAGCTACTGTTGCTGCAATAAACAAGAATATAACCGCGGCAGTGAATACTGCTACACATAAAATTGCTGCAGCAATAGCAGCAAATACCACGAATAATAAAACCAAAATAGTCACAACCCTCTTGGGAAATTCTCCTGAAAATACTGCAATGAGTATTTTGATAGCTACTGCATTCGTGATTTTAATTCCGTTAGTTTCTGATTTAGTGCTTGCACATCGCAGACAATCTAAATAGGTAGCCCAAGGATCAACAACTACTCCTACAGGAATGCCTGGATTATATAGAGCCCTAATGACGTTTGGTATAATAATTATAGTTGGCACTATCGTATTCTATGTTATTGGATTAGT
>JAICVW010000672.1 GCA_025935105.1 Nitrososphaeraceae archaeon | reverse complement strand
GGCATAGTACCACAATCCATCGTTAAAGCAGTTCCGACTGCAGCAGACGAAGCCTCGGAAGCTAAGGACTTTGGAATATCAGATACTGCCTCTATGACCAAGACCGAACTTGCAAAGCTTTCAATCGAAATTGAGACAACTATGAAAAAATATGCTGAAGACTTGGATTTTGAATATGCAATTAAGTACAGAGACAAATTGAATAGGATAAAGGATGCGTTGGGCGACATAGATTTAGTGTAGGATAACAAACTAGAAATGCACAATAGAATCGTCATTCGTGGTGCACGGCAGCACAATCTAAAAAATATTGATTTGGAGATTCCAAAAAATAGCTTGGTTGTAGTAACGGGATTATCAGGTTCGGGGAAGTCAACCCTTGCTTTTGATACTATATACGCTGAGGGCCAGAGGAGGTATGTAGAATCTCTTTCTGCGTACGCTAGACAATTTCTAGAACTGATGGATAAACCAGATGTTGATTCGATTGACGGATTGTCACCAGCAATTTCCATACAACAGAAAACGACCAGCAAAAATCCACGCTCTACAGTAGGAACTGTGACTGAGATATATGATTATCTTAGACTCCTCTTCTCCAGAGTTGGTACCCCTCACTGTCCAAGATGTAATCAAGAAATAACAAGTCAATCTACTGAAGCAATAACTGATTCGCTACTTAGAACCTCGAACGGCAAACAAATCCTGATTATTGCACCATTGGTACGAGCGAAGAAGGGATCTTACGAAAAATTATTTGAGGAAATAAGACAAAAAGGATACTCCAGGGTCAGGATCGATGGACAAATCATAAACCTTGATAGTGAATCAGAAGTAACAAGCGATAGAGAAAAACATAATACGCCTAGGCTAGACAAACAAAAAAAACACACTATTGAAGTTGTAGTAGATAGACTGAAGGTATTAGCTGATGAAAAAAGCCGATTATTTGAGTCACTCCAAACTGCCTTAAAGCTAGGCAATGGAGTTGCAATTGCTTCTGTTGATAATATAGATAAATTATATTCCCAACGTAACGCATGCGTCAAATGCGGCATAAGCATTGGTGAATTGGAACCTCGTAATTTTTCATTTAACTCCCCTTTCGGTGCATGTAGCGGATGCAATGGTTTGGGAATAAAGATAGAGTTCGATCCGGATCTTATCATACCAGACAAAACAAAGAGCATATTGGAAGGAGCTATCAAACCTTGGATGGGACGTTTTGCAACATTCCGCACGGCTATACTTAGAGACGTAGGTAAGCACTTCAATTTCGACCTGAGCACTCGCATTTCTGATATGACAGACGAACAACTGAAGATAATACTATATGGAACTGACAAAGTAATTCGATATAAGCACGAGTCTAAATACTCCTACTCCAAATGGGAGTATAGCGGCCACTTTGAGGGTGTTATACCCAGTTTAGAGCGAATATACAAAGAGACTGAATCAGATTCTAAACGTGACGACCTAATGCAATTCATGCGTGAAAGGGACTGCGAAAGATGCCACGGAAAACGACTCAAAGATGAAGTCCTTGCAGTTAAAATCGATAACAAATCAATTATGGAGATATGTGATCTTTCGGTTCAAGAAACTTACGATTTTTTTGAGAGGCTAATCCTTTCTGCAGCAGATATGCATGTAGCCAAAGTAATCCTTAGAGAGATAAAATCTAGGCTTGAATTTCTTATCAACGTTGGCCTCACATATCTTACATTAAATCGCATGTCAGCCACACTATCTGGCGGGGAATCGCAAAGAATAAGACTGGCTACCCAAATAGGCTCTAACCTTACAGGTGTCCTTTATGTTTTGGATGAGCCTACAATTGGACTACATCAGAGAGATAACACAAGACTGATAAGTACGCTTAAGCGATTGCGTGATTTAGACAATACCTTGATTATTGTCGAACATGACGAGGAAGTCATACGTAGTTCTGATTGGGTCGTCGATATTGGACCTGGAGCAGGTGTGCATGGGGGGAT
>JAICVW010000748.1 GCA_025935105.1 Nitrososphaeraceae archaeon | reverse complement strand
GTAACCTTTATTCTAATCTTCTTTCCAACTGTTGCATTGCCAACAAAAACTACAAAACCCTCTATTCTAGCAATCCCATCTCCTTTTCTACTGATTTCCGTAACATCTACTTCATATTCCTTACCTACTTCAACTGGCTTTGCAGCGGGAGAACCTCTGTTGAAGCTTCTATTAGCCCCGCCACCATAACTCCTACCTCTTCCCCGGCCATAACTGCTGTCTCTACCATAACTCATTTGTAAATCTGATTGGTTCTGATCCTAATATAAAGATCGTAGCCTAGCAGGGTGTAGCAAAACAAGTTAATCTTGTGTGCTTACCCTGAGGCAGTTCTTAAATGTTATTTATTCCCCAAATTCGATTGTCTTTGCTAACATAAGATATCTACATCTGCATCTCATTATCCATTATCCATGATGATGTCATAACGTGTTATAGTACATGGATCGCTTATTTTCTATCGTGTTCCAATTTATATTCTACTTCGCATTGGCTAGAATAAAACTCATTTGAACTATCGTCGTCGCCTATAGGGTCACCACAGTTTTTACAGATTCCCTTTTTACTCATATCAGCTATGAGTAGTTTTGATATATATTACATCTTTCTATTTCTGCTGAAGGGAAATCAAACATGGGTACTTGGTTACATGTTCTTGCTCTTGCGACGTCATGACTTTAATAGTATAAGGGGTATAGAATAGTATGCACGAATACTTGAGAGACATGTTGATATCCAAGTACGAGGAGTGCAAATCTTGTAAGACGAGAACTCAATTTACATGTGTCAAGTGCGGTTTTTGCTGGAGCTGTCACCGTACTCAAGGGCATGAGAAATGTGGCATTACTTTACGCTATTAATAGTGCCTTATCCGCAATCCATTCTAGTATGGGAACAATTGATATCTTCTACCGTTAGCCATAGCGGTCGAACTTAGCTTACCAAAGATGCCCTTGCAATAAGACAGGTTGTGCTAGAACATTCGTGTACTACTGGATGCTGCCAACTATCCATCTTTTCAGTAAGAACGATAAAAAGAGGAACACTGCCTATTGGATCGATAACTACAAAAAGAGCAATAGTAGACTTAATCAAGTTTCCAAAAAAATCTGGTGGGATCATGAATATTGATAATGATGATGAGGACAATGAAAATGATGATATTTGAAGTTCACATATGATAATAACCCCAATGAACATGAATTATTGTATCACCATCCTTTAATTACGTCCTATACCCGAATACCTGATGCATACCAATTCCCACGTGGCTCCTCTTGAATTACTATAATTATCTCTTTTTTCTCTACTTTTAGAATCTTTATTATGTCTTCAGTAATTGTTTCGGCCAGTCTATCCTTTTCTGTCTGTGTTCTACCGCTAAACATTGCTACTGTCACTATTGGCATATGTCACCCTTCACTGGCTGAGGTTTATCTATCTTTATGCGATTTTATAGGATGTACAAAATATTCTTATTTAGCCATTTCAGGTCCATGGGCATGGCGAACATGATCC
>JAICVW010000589.1 GCA_025935105.1 Nitrososphaeraceae archaeon | reverse complement strand
TTTTTCTTTGAATATGTGTTGTATTTCTTGTTCCATGATTTAACCGAAAGGTATTGTTTAATCCCTACTATAAAACATAATGAAGAGACTATAATAACCGCAATAAGCAAACCACCTAGAATAAGTCCAAATTCATTCTCCTTTTCAAGAAGGGTAAAGAATAATGGGTGCTGCAATAAGTAGATCGAAAGTCCTACAGCAACCGGAGCAATGATTATGGAACATATTGACAGATAAAGCGTAATGGCAAAGATTTTTCTTGTTTGGAGCATCTGTTCAATAAAGGCATCGATTAATCGTACAACATTCCGAGGGGATACATCATCAAAATTCTCATTTTTATCTTTCAATATCAGTTTGTATAGATTAGTTATAATATTAAAAATTTCTGATTATGTCGTCTGTTCTATACTGTGTAAATAATTTTTATTCCTATTAACATGTTAGGATTTTTCTGTTAGTCTAGGTGCTTGTATTGAACTAAACGGTACAAGGTATTGCTGGTGATAACCGTCAAAGTTTGCATAATGTGCTCCCAATTCTTATGATAATAATTTTCGATTAGATCTGTATTTCCCACTTTTGGGACAAACTGTGTTATTTCCACATATCGCTACCTGTAATCCCGGTACTTGGTTATCAGCACGTATTACACCCTCAGCGCCTACGCATAACTGTCTTGTATGTAGGTTATATTAAATTGCATGGGGATGGAGTGAAATTCAAGCCAAAGTAAAAGTCGAAAAATATTCCAGAAAAAAAAAATTGCTCAAAATCTTCCAGATTAAAGAGGGAAAGTATAACTATTCCTAGTAATGGGTTACTATAACCCTGAGACGATCTAACATAGCGACAATATTAACTCCCATCAAACTGGCATCTGCTTGGATTAGCTAAGGCTATTGAGAATGTTCCTAGAACGTTAAGGTATATCTTGAACGGATCGCCAGGATTAAATGCATTGTATATAATTGGAGACAAAGAAAATAGAAAAACCTGTATCACATCTAATGATTACAGATGTAAATATGCTACTACAAAATTAGATGAGTAACCATATCCAAAGAAGATGAAATTGTATAATATTAAGATAATTCTACATTAATAAGAAATCAGTTACTGGACTTTGCTTGTGCTAGTACTTTGAAATTTAGCGTCGTCAAATTACCTACAGACGGATACTCTGGTGAAGGAGTGAATAAAACCTTGATGTTGTGTTCACTGTCTCCCCATTCTTGAGTCGCGTTACCAAAAACATATGGATTGAACGTTGAGCTAGAATTAGTCATAACTTGTTTGACTGAACTGGTGTTAACTTCTTGAGGCGGCTGTATTTCTCGTATACTTAAATCTCTAAAATCCCATATCATATTATCTGATCTAAAGGTAGCTATGGGACCTCCATTCAAAATTATATAGTCCTTGGATCTACCGCAGTTTGCACTGTAAAAATAGTCATCTGGGGCAATTGCATACCATCCACCATTATCTAGGATGTCATTTACCTTCCTCCAATGGTTGGTAGCGTTGTCATCTAGATATAACTGAAGTCTTACAGCGCTATCGTTGTTTGTGTTGAACATTATAACTTTAAATCCGATCCACTTGCCGAGTATTGGGTGAGTTACGTTTTGATCACCCCTAAAATCCGTATATCCTCCTGTGTGCCATATCTCCTTTTGCCAAAAAACGCTACCATCAGCTCTCAAACCACCGTGGTATGCTACTCCCTGACAAGGGCTTGAACTGATATGTAAACGACCCCTCGCGTACCAGTCTAAAGCAGGGTTGCTAGAAGTGAGGGATACAACCTTTGCGTAACCTGTCATTTCTACGTTCCTCCACCATTGGCTTGTATCAGAGTCCGAAGAATTTACGGTCATACGGACAGAAAAGTCATACTTGCCTGTTTTACGTACACCATATACCTCATATGAACCGTCTCGTTGTTTGATTATTTGACCGTTTATTGAACTAGCATTTGCTACGGAAGAGTTCGAAGCTCTTTCGCCACCTCCAGAAAGAGAAAAATTCTTATCATGTAATGGTGAACTCATATTGATAAACCATTCTCTTCCTCCTGGTTTAGTAGGGTAAATTTCTTGTATCCCAAATTTGTCCTCATGGTTGTTCGTGACACTTTTGCCGGAGTTTTTTGTGATTGTTGGTGCTACTGGTGGTATGGCAGCATTAGTAGGTATTGCATTATCTAAATAATAGAAGAGGGGTGCAAGAAGAACCGAGATAAGGAAAATTGTCAGTACTGTTATTGAATTCACAGCTTTGGATATCATTTTGCAAAGAACGTGGTTATAAATAAATTTAACACAGTGATCTTTTCGTCATGTACTGTATATTCCATAACAAGACCACTGAAATCCATGTGTTAGGAGTAAATCATACATTAATTTAATTGTAACCTAGCTACGGCCATCGGAATGCATGATATAAGCGCTATGGGAATAGTGTAAAAACATGCATGTCTCACGCATCCCGTCGTCCAGCCCTTAACTGACTGGATAGTAGCAAAAATCCCTTGTTCTGATTCGACTAGCCCAAGTACCACAACCAGACATAAGCTAATTCGGAGAACTCCTATCAATCAGCATATCAAACAACACCTAAATAGGATAAAAACGTGGTAACC
>JAICVW010000271.1 GCA_025935105.1 Nitrososphaeraceae archaeon | reverse complement strand
TCCAATGGAGGTTGCTGTCACCATCGACCTCAGAGAACCAGAAGTGACTCAGTTATACAAAGAAAGTTTGAACCTGATGCAGATCGCTGAGCTTAACCGTATATATTTGGAGACTAACGGAAATCTAGCACCTTTTCTGAATTTGTACCAGATGGCTAAGGCTGCTGGTTATAGTACAGGACATGTAGTTTGTCTTCTACGGGTGGCTAATAATGGCCTACCAGAATTAGAGCAGAGATATAATGAACTCATAATTGGAAGTAGATTGGCTCGAAGCAAAGAAGCAGAATCTGCTGAAGGGTATTCAGAAATACAATGAACAAAAAGCGGATTTAGGCAAATTACTGGACAGCTATTACTTTCGCTGTGAACAAGAAGAAATCAAGCTGACAGTTTGCAAACGAAGAAAGTGGAAGAGGAGAATATTACAAGGCGATTTCAAAATAATAATACGGAAATTAGAAGGATTGCTGAAAACAAAATGCGCGACCTACTATCGAAGAGAAGAGTCTTTCTAAATTTAGCCGTTCTGTGTATAACAGAATCAATTAGGGAGAATCCAGAAAAGTATAGACATTTGGTTCATCAGGAACACGAACCTTCAGTGATTGGTTCTACTACTTCAGACTTCAACCCCTTCTGGATATATGGACAATCAAATTTTCAATCACCACGTCAGGAGTCTAAGATCTACTTTATCGAGGATTATGTAGCTATGGTCTCAGAGGACGGCAATAAACTCATGGAAAAGATAATTAAAGAGTTAGGAAAAGAAATCCTTAGCGACTACCATCCTAGTAAATCGTCACGCCTTCTCTCTCAGTACCTTTGTTAGGAGAATTGGCGGTCGTAATTCCTGAGGCACAAAAGAACAAATCTGGATAGAAATATACATGTTTAACGCGTGGCTAAGGTCACATCCTAATAAACCAGGTGACAAATGTAAATGGCAATGGATAGAAACCCTCTTACGAATCCCACTTGAAGATTTTAGAAAGAACGCGCTTACGCTAATTATAGCACTATACCTAGTTAATGTCAGGAAACTTTCGTACGATGAAGCTTTCAACATTGCAAGGAGCTGGTTAAATTTATCCAAATCTACGAGGAGATTGGATTTTAATAGCGACAGGCTAATCACAGAATATTTAAAAAATCTACAGAGGCTTGGTTATCTCGGGAGATCTTTTGGATTAGAACTTCTTCTAGTCCAAAGGAAGTAAAAGTATAGTCAATTACCAAGATTCTTTAGAGTATATTCTAGATTAGAGACAAATCCACTTGCGCCAAAGTAGGCATCTATAAACTCTACTTTATTATTCAATCATTCTCCTAATGATCTCGTGGTTCCTTCTACTTGCAGATACAATCAACCTAGACTCTGGTTTACGTGCAAGCCAATCAGAAAATGCATTGTTAATAGTTAGGTCTCTAAAAGAATATCCAATAACTATGACAATATTCTCTTTGGATAATCTTTTCCTGAAATATTGATATAGTGTAAAAGGAAATCCATGTCACTAAGATTGATGCATCTCCCATTTTGAAATAGTGAAGCTTTCCAAGTTCGTCGACATTGATTAAAAGGTATAGAAATCGCTTAGCAAACGCCAGAATTATTCAAGATTATGAAGCCCAGATATCCGCCTTAGGTAAAACATTCGACGAAGGTTGTTAATCCTGTGAACAAGAAGCGGAAAAGCTAGCTGATTTGCAAGCAAAGAGAATGAAAGAGGAGAAAATTGTAAGGGGCTTAAACAACAAGGCAGAAATTAGAAAAATCGCTGAGGAGAAAGTGCACATCCTTCTGTCGAATAGAAGAGGTTTGTTAAAATTAGCAGCATTATGCATAACCGAATCTATTAGAGCGAACCCAGAAAAGTACAGACATCTGATTCACGAGGAAGACAAACCTTCATCAACGGATTATACTGCTTCAGAGTTTAACCCCTTCTGGGTTTATGGACCATCATATTTACAACCACAACATCTGCAGCATAATCAGTCTAAAGTATACTTTATTGAAGACTATGTGGCTGCGTTAACAGAGGATGCAGAAGGTTTTTTTCGAGGAGTTAGTAAGAAAAACAGGGGACGAAGTTAGTCCATCGCCACATCCTTCCTTGCCGTTATCCACCTCTAGAGCAAAGGATAAGCAAGAGATATAGTTAATCCAACGAAAACACTTTCAATCCTATAATAGTTCGATTCAAACTATTTTATCATGGTTTTTCATCACCATTGTAATACATCTTTCAATCCTATAATAGTTCGATTCAAACTCATACAAAGAAATCATTTGTGACAAATTGTGAATGTACTTTCAATCCTATAATAGTTCGATTCAAACCTTTAATCAAGCCGTAACTTACAGAAGAGGTCGATTGTAAATAGACTCATCGAGCTTGATTGTACAAACTTTCAATCCTATAATAGTTCGATTCAAACCAAAATCTCGTAGGCTTTTGGTTCTGGGTAATACTCTTTCAATCCTATAATAGTTCGATTCAAACCCCCCCCAATTTGCGCTCAGATTATGATTATATTTCAAATTTTCATAGTCAGCCTGCGGTTAAGTAGTTTATTTATAAATGCGTTTCTACAAAATGTTATCAGGCGATCCTTTGTCTCTTCCCCGAGTCGCTCTACTAAGCCACTTAGAATTATTTACAGAATACACAACAATGGAATCTGATACGAACAGCTCTAACTATACTTATGGATCACATGGCTTTGTAGAAAACATCATCAATATTACAAGATTAGTCAGTCTATGCATATTGTAGGTTATGCATTTAAGATAATTCTCTATTCTGCGTTCTAGTTTTTCTAGGCATAAGATGCTCTCCAAACAATCGTTTTATGACTGACATTGTGGTTTCATCTTTGTTTCGTTGATTGTACAGCAATTCAGAGTAACTACGCTTCATTTGCTTTCTGTACTTACCCTGTGTTCATATCAAGCTGGGATAATACTTGACGCTGGGATAATACTTGACGCATACAATTCCTCTCTTACTAAAAGGTGATTATCTTCACTATCATGACCGTTATCGGTACGTCTTTTTGACCTACGCCTAATGCTCATTACGATCTAAATGGTAAAAATTTCTTCCTCCTGGTAATGTTGACTGAGGGCCGAACATACTAAGTGTGACGATGAGATGATAAATGAACAGTAAATAGGAATGGACTGTAATCGATTGACTGAATGCAGAACCATCATCATTTGTATTCTATAGTTGTCGTTGTGTCTTGTTAAGTCTTGTAATAGTATCAGAATATGGTGGTATAAAGTTCTTGATTAATTGTTTCTGCAACATATTTACATAACAATAGACAAACGAATTTGCTATGTTAATTCTAGTAAAAATTGAACCCAAAATCAGGAATACATCAGGAATACCATTGGCCTTCGGGTTAATTTAACCCAGTATTAGCGTAAGCCAACTTATCCTAATTGGTATACGTTTTTTGTACGTAAAATAATCTACCGCTACTTTCATCACGATGTAATATGGCAAGATTTGAAATCGGCGTGCCAATGGTCTAACCAAGTTGCAAAAGATTTATCAACCTAAAGTCTGATATGATTACCATGGGCCAAGTTCATTATGGCAGAAAACAAATTATCTTTATGAAGTTAGTTATCGCAAGTTCAATTTACCTACGATTGCTGATATCATCTACAAGCATGATCGTATTGCAACTAAATGCGCAGTCATCATTTAACAATAATGTTTTTTTAACAACATTTACTAATAGGTCTGACCAAATATCTGCCAAAAACATACACGGTATGGCTAATGAGACAAACAGAATTAAATCCAATATTACAAACTTACACAAGACAGGAATGTCAAACAATCAGTCAACTCAATCAAAACCAACTGCCAATACCGAATCAGAACAAGCCGCCCAATCAATCAAAGGAGCTATATCCTCCACTGGGCAATTCTTGGGGAACGTGACTAACAGAATTATTACGTCCAAATCAGCAAAATCAATATTAAATGAAAGTTCCGAAGCCCTGGGCAACGCAACTACTACTGTAAAGAAGTATTTCGCAAAATAAGTGACTTATCCAAGAACCGGTTCGGCCATAATTGGCCATCTGTTGTTATGGGGATTAGGGGTTTTTGTGGAGGAGTTAATTGAAGTTGTCAAAATGGCATAAGTTCAAGATTTGTTACTGCGATTACTAAGGATAATATTCATTATTGTTGACAGTTTACCTTCTTTGATATAGGTGGAGTTAATAATGATTAAAAAGGCCAAGGCTGGTCGGCGATGTTAGCCGGAAAGTCCGGTTCAAGCCAGTAAGAAGCTATGCAAGCCTTGTCTCAGGCCTTTTGCTAAAGCCTTTTGCTAAAGAACAAAACGGTCGAATTATGCTAGAAATTTAAATCGCAATTACGTGTAAATGGATTACAGACACAAGCATGATACCAATGCAAGTGAGAAATTTTCTTACTTATAAGACCTGTAGGAATTGAATAATCAAGAATCTGCAAATGTAACTGAGTTATTACTCCACAGATCTAGACTGAAGGCAATAATCTGTATATGGTTTACCATATAACTTAAAATTAGTCCTTTTCCTTTCAAACAAACTTAATACTTGATTGAATTAAGCTAGAGATTTACCTTTTGTTTAACTTTGTAGGATTTAATTTAGAATAGTTATATATTTTATTTACTGAAAGTAGGCATGCAAGAACAAAAGGTTGCGCTTATAACAGGTAGTTCAAGTGGTAGGGGATTTGAAACAGCGCTCCTTTTAGCCAGGAATGGATTTCATACATATGCTTCTATGCGTATACCAATTAAGATAAGTCTCGTGACATAACCTTAGTAAGATAATTCCTCATATCCAGATTGAAGCGTCTGGTTCTAAAGTAATTTCCTAGCCTTGTCCTGAATTCCGTAAATGACTTGTAATATGTTAGT
>JAICVW010000571.1 GCA_025935105.1 Nitrososphaeraceae archaeon | reverse complement strand
GGTTAAATCCGAATTATTCCAGATGAGTTTTATGAACAAAAAAGTTATATAAAAGCGCATATTTGTTTGTTTAAACTGTCCACCGCAGCTCGTTTCCACCATTAAATAAATACCTATGAATTAATTTCATTAATTATTATCAATCAAACTAACTACTTATGGAGAAGCAACAATAAACAGGCCACTAGAATCTGATGCAAGTATGATTTACAAATCCATGAGTAGGATGGATTAAAATTGGAGAATGTAACAACGATGACGGTCAGGTGAAGACTAATTGAATGTTGCAACAGACTGGGCAGAGATTCCCATTACTTTTAGAGCTAAATGTTATGAATGCGGCAAAGAGATATTGCCTGGGCCAGCTTATTGGTCTGATTCCAAAAAATCTGCTAAACATCTAAATTGTAGTAAACTAAAAAGTCAAGTCGGAGAAGTAAAAACTCCACCAAGTAGTAAGCCGCATATTATTTTGGAAGGAAAACAAATTGAGAAAATTAGAAACACATCTGAAATCATTGAATTAAAATGCTTTGTTTGTGGGAGAATGGCAGGCTGTCAATCATGTACATTTTCACAAATTTGTGATCGAAGGATTGTATCGCAACTATGCATTTGTGAAACATGCTCGAGTTCGTATAATGAAGATGCTCTTGAGAAGTATCAGCAGGTGTTTATTCAAAAGTATATGCAGAGTAAAAAATGAGCTGGTATTGCGAGCATCGTCATCAACATCTACTGCATTTCTTGAATATCAACATGTATAACTGATTTTCCCTTTTTATGATTACTTTCTCCCTCGCATGTCCACTTTATTCCATTTAAGTTAGTCAACTTCAGAGACTGTGTCCACATTTCACCTTCCCCTCTTATTGTGGCGATACCTTTAGAAGTCAAGGGTTCAGCTGTGCCGCTACCAACTGAAACCACCATGTCGCCCCTGCGGTCATTTGAATGAATCTACCATTCCAAGTGGAAGTCCCATCTTGATTTGATATGTTCTCTATTGTAGAGAACTGAGTTCCATTATATTTACCGGTTACAGTACCCTCTTCATTGATTTCCAACTTTACTGAGTTGTTTGTGATTTCTACTATTCTATTAAGCACAACTTTCGATTTAATTGTCAGGCTGTGATGCTTAGGTTGGCGTGACTTTTTGGACATAATTAGAAGAAGCCCAATGCTATTTTATGTTAAGTCTGTTCATGTAGCCTGTAAAATCTAGATATAAAGGTTGGTTTGCAGGACTGCATTAGCTAAGACAGCAGTCCAACCAAGCCTCAGTCAACATAGATAGATACGAGGCGCATCTCCTTTTTGCTAAGACTGTGCTAAAAGTGGCGCTAGAAAATTAAGGACGCGGTGCGGGCATCAACGGAGAGCGAGGGTGTGGATAAGGTTTAGGCACTGAAGATTGAGGACTGGAGAGATGTATTAAAGGGGTCAGTTGAGGCCTCGCCGTGAGCACTGCTTTGAGATTGATATCTTGTCCATGCCTATATACAGTTAGAGTAATATTATCGCCAACAACCTTGTGTTGGTCAATATAAGAAGCTAAATCATCTATTCTTAAAAGTTTGTGTCCATCCACAGCAGTAATTATATCACCCACATGTTTCTTTGAGTACTGGTCTATAGTACTTCCATTCAGTCCAGCCTTATCAGCCGGACCACCCTTTGTGATTGTATCAACATATATCCCACTAAGATTTGCCGGTAAGCCCGTGTTATTCTCTATCAGATTTTCTGTGACTGGGCCACCCTTAATCCCAAGATAAGGGTGGACAAAGTATCCCTTCGAAATTAAAGCAGGAACTATTTTTGATATGGTATTTGATGGAATTGCAAAACCAATACCCGAAAATGTCCCGGTTTCAGTTAAACCAGCCGTATTCATTCCTACTACCTGTCCTTTGGCATTTAACAATGGACCGCCAGAGTTGCCAGGATTGATTGGTGCGTCAGTTTGAATAACATCAGGTAACGAAAACCCTCCGCCAGCAGTAGCTGGTATTAACCTGCCTATGCCACTAATAATACCCGTTGTCATTGTATCGCTTAGTCCAAATGGATTACCGATAGCAATGGCTTGATCTCCAACTTCCAAATCCGAAGAATTTCCAATTACGAATGGTTTGAGAGTAGACGAAATTTGCCCTACTTGCTGAGTGTTATTTTCTGAGATTTGTAAAACGGCTATGTCACCATAAGGATCTGTTCCGACCACTTTTGCGGTATACCTATTACCATTTGGAAATGTTACATCAACAAAGTTCGCATCTTCAACTACGTGAGCATTTGTTACGATGTGTCCCATCTTATCATATATGAATCCAGAACCTAATGCTGTGGCATTTGGTGTTTGAGGACTAAAAACATTTGATGCTCCCTGTGGTATCGTAGTTGTTATTTGGACCACCGAGTTCTCTACCTGGTTGAATAAATTATCAAGCGATGATGAAGTGGCTGTTAGAGAATTATCGTTCTTCGGAAGGGTTGTATTAACGTAACGCATCTCCTGCAGGTGCGGCTGTGTTTGTTTCTGTGCCGATATCGACCAGACGCTATCTGACGGAAGTATTAACAATAATATTGAAAATGAAAGCCCGACCAGGATGGGCATAGTGTATAGTAGTAGTTTTGTCATCGTAATGACCTATATGTATGCTCTTATAAGGCTTCTTCATCTTTGAGGTTCCAGCAAATTAGGACTAACCAGGTTAAAGTAGAATCTAGTCGAGATTGGCTGGTT
>JAICVW010000116.1 GCA_025935105.1 Nitrososphaeraceae archaeon | reverse complement strand
ATACCTCTTTGCTTTCTTAACTATTTCGATGAATTCTTGCCGGCGTATATTTTGTTTAGGACTTTTGGATGAAAAAGTCCCTAAATTCAGATCTATATTGTCATTAGATATGATCTCTTTAACATGGGCAAACCTGGATTTCGAACCCAGCGAAAAATAGTAAGGCTGCACCTTCAAATGATCATAAAGTATTCCATCACTGAATATTCCGAATTCGAGCAAAGGAAAGCCGGACTTCGAAGTTCTCCTTTTGCGCAACTTCTCCCAAAAACGTACCGCATCATAACTGACATAACCTACTGCGCCACCCAAATATCTATATCTGTGATCCGAAATCGAGGGAATGAATTCTCGAAGCTGAATTAAGGGATCCACGACTTCCCGTAACTCCTCAACACCAGAACGGTCGCAGATCTTGAATTTGTTCGCGTCGCACGAAACAATTAGGTCTGGATCGAACCCAATTATAGAAAACTCGGATAGGGTTTTTGGGCCTTCAAGAGACTCGAGTATAAAGACCCTGTCAAAGGTTTGGTATAGCCTTTGGAATATATCGAATTGATTGTGGGTTGAATCAATTCTTTGTATTTTAACTTTCTTGTTTAGCATCGTTTAGAACCAAGAAGTGGTCAGCTCTAGCCGCAGTATCCCTCTGACACTGGCACTCTTGAATTCGAGCTTAGCAATTAAGTTCCCCAGACTATTTTAGATCTGAAAAGTCATCCACTTCACCTGAGAAACCTCTCTGCGGTAGTGGTTTTCTTCCCAGAAAGCCCTCTTCCTTTGCATGCCAAAACTTGATCTCGTTTTCACCGAACTTCCAACATAACCACACTTCTTCATCAAACCGCTTGCATGGAAAATCAACCAGTCCCTCTTCTACACTCTTTATTACTATTCCCATTGACTCTAGAGTCTCTATAGATTTATACAGCTCGGACACAGCTGCATTGAGCTGTTGCTTCTTATGTATGAATTCTTCCAAATTGTAATTGAATTCAATCGTTTTTTGTAACTCCTCATGCAATTCGACGACGTATTTTTTTTGAGAAAGAACTTCATTGAATTTTCTCCTTACTTCGGGAAGGGTATTATTCGCGTCTTGTTGAGTATAAATCCTAAACATCCAACGACATTTCTTGTAAATGTAGACAATTTATGTATTCCCTTGAGGAAGATTCCTGGTCCTTCTGACCTTTCGCGTTTTAAGGCTTTCTATTTTCTGCCCATTCTTAGTCTTGGGAGTAACAGTATGTTTGAATCTATCTAAATCGCCCAGGCCATGAGGATAATTTTCCCACATATTCGAGCGGCCAAACAGGTTATCTAACTTTGCAGAGGCAGATAGGGAGAACTTGTTAAGGGTCAAGTGTAATGATTCATGGCTCAACAATGAGGAAGCTACTTCGACGATTTTCCCATAGCTGTTATACTGGCGCCAGGTAGAGTAGTTTGAGATAAAGGCCCTTGATTTGCCATAATATGTGACAAACATCAGGCCTCGCTTTCCAGCCATTCCTCTGAGTTCAAGATCTACTACCAACTAATTTCAGCCTGATTTGTTCTATCTGGAGACTACTTTGATTAACTTATCTAAATAATAAATTCTTAAAATTTTTTAACTCTTTGAGGTTTTTGGGCAATACAACATTGGGTGAACTAGAAATATTGACATCAGACCAGTTTTTGTAAATATTAAACCGCACAGAAAATAATCAATACCAACCTCCGGCCTGCGAAAATTGCTTAGTTTTTCAATAAAAATAATAAAACCTGTTAAGAGTATTCAACTTCTTAGGTTGCAAGAGTCAGCATAACTTCCTTTTTATATTTTAGACCAACAAAAAAGAATCGATGATTTTATTTCACGAAGGCTCGAACATCTCGTTGAATCTTATTTTAAATAGAAAATCACTCGAACAAGTCCAGGGTCCTAGCCAAGCCCTGGAAGCATCGCTATCAGCCTATGAATTCGCTCTTCAAGATTCAAGTCCCAAAAAGCTGATCGAAAGGGCAACAAAACTAAATGGTTCGCAATTAATCCTAACCGATCTGCATGGAACAGTGACACTATTGGATCTCGATAACTTTGATTCAATATACATAGTTGGGGCAGGAAAGGCTACGGCCGCAATGTCCAACGCAGTCTCTTGTATACTTAAGGCAAGGGTTTCCGGTGGTGCAATAACCGTTCCTCGAGGAATAGTCAAGGGCAAAGCCACTAACCTGGTGGAAATCACCGAGGCAGGTCATCCGTTGCCAGATAGAGCAGGCACAATAGGTACAAAAAAAATTATCGACGTACTTAGGAAGGCTACACAAGAAGATTTAGTATTTTGTCTGATATCAGGAGGTGGGTCATCCCTTTTGCCTCTACCTATAGATGGTATGTCACTAAAGGCTAAAAGGGATATCACAAGAGCTCTTCTGAGTGTGGGTGCAAGCATCACCGAAATTAATACAATACGCAAACACCTTTCGCAAGTCAAGGGTGGCAGACTCATGAAGTACGTCACAAAAGGTTGTACTGTGGTTACTTTGATCATGTCGGATGTGATCGGTGACCCAATAGATGGCATCGCTTCAGGACCGACGGTCCCAGACAACTCAACTTATGGAGATTGTGCAAATATCCTCAAAAAATACGGATTATGGCAGCGTCCGGGAAGTCCGGTTATTGAAACGATCAAGAGAGGTCTAAAAGGCAAGATCGAGGAAACGCCAAAGGAAGGTGACCCAGTATTCAAAAAAGTATACAATATTGTGATAGGTAACAATACAAGCTTGTGTAATAGTGCGGTGAGATATCTTGAGGCACACGTAGACCTTGTAAGATATTTGGGCTCTTCCTTCTCAGGCGAAGCCAAAGAATTCGGTACGTACCTCACAAAATTAGGTGGCCCTATTTTGCTAGGTAAAAAATCGATTGCTCTGGTTTTGGGAGGTGAGACTACTGTTAGGCTTAATCCGGAGGCAAATGGGGTCGGTGGTCGTAACCAGGAAGCAATATTATCTGCAGCATTGAATTGGAAGCTTCCACAGAATTTAGATCTTGCAATTATATGTATGAGCACTGATGGAATAGATGGAAATTCAAGAGCCGCCGGTGCAGTGCTAACCTCTAGAACAGTCTGTAAAATAAAGAAGAGCCCCATTGATTTAAAAAATTATCTAAGGAAGCATGATAGCTATAGTGCATTAAAGAAAATGGGTGCTGTAGCGGTCACTCAAAAGACAGGAACTAACCTTAATGACATCGCAATTTTGTGTTTTATGGGCAGATATTCTGAATCCTTTAATCCTTAACATGTGAAAATTAAATATTCCGAGGCCTCATCGCATTTATATCGAAATACCTTGACCCAGAATTTTAGTTATAGACCCGTCATCCTTGCTCAGTATTAGTGAACCTTCGGAACAAATGCCTATAAGTTGTCCTGTGGTTGGAGACTTTGATTTATCAATGATTAATGTCTTGCCTATCCCTTCTAACCTACGAGTCATATTGCGTAATACCCCGATCGAATCGTTATCAAATTCGAACGAGTTAATATAATAGTTAAGTCTCTCGAAAATAATTTTCAAAAGGGAACGTCTGTTTACAAATCTGCCACATCGCTCAGCTTTGAGTGAAGTAATGGACTTTCTTTTCTGGTCAGTTTCCAAGCCCTGAATAATAGTTTGTATGTCTACATTTACATTGATTCCTATTCCGACTACCGAATAATAAATGTACTTCCCTGTTAGTGCCGCATCCACAATTATCCCGCAGACCTTCTTATTGTTAACTAAAATGTCGTTAGGCCATTTCACTTTGCACTGCAGACACGTCTTTGTTTCTATAGCTTCACATATGGCCAATATCGCTATGAAATTAATTAATGCACTTCTGTTTGCATGAAGCGACGGCTTTAAAATTATTGACAACCAAAGTCCACCTGGTGGGGAGACCCATCTTCCATTCTGTCTACCTCTTCCGCAATTTTGGCTCTCAGCCACCACTGCCGTTCCATTCAATATCTGCGAATCCGATTCAGCCATGGATACCGCAAGATCTTGAGTGGATGGCAATATTTTGTAATAATGAATTTTTTGTCCTATAGTGGGAGGCTCCATAATACCTTAGATTCAGGGCTCAAGTATGTGCTTTGTGCTGAACTCACAAGAGCACCCATGCCCATTCCATTAAAACAGTTGTATTATAATAGCCTTCTTGGATTCTCAGTTGGAAGAAAGAATGGTAAGTAATTTGGAATTAACTTATTGATTCTGGGGTAGATATGTTGTTGCTCTAGCTGGCCGCGAAGACTAAGTCCTTTACTTAGAAAGTATTTAGTACCAGGAGAGAGAGATTTGCCAGGTGCGGGTTCGAAGTAAAGACGAGGGTGGGTTAACTATCAGGCTCAAAGTGCTATACTTTGCGTATGCGAAAGAAATCGCAGGGGTTCCCAGAGAGTCAATATCTTTGACAAAGAATTCAACATTAGGCGAACTTATAACCAAAATCGGAACGATTCATCCTAGGTTATTAGAATTTGACTGCAGGGTAGCGGTAAATAGGAGCGTAGCGAGAAGGAGGTTACTTTTGAAAGATGGAGATGAAATCGCATTCTTACCCCCTGTGACTGGGGGATAGTGGGGGCAGATTGGATGTCGACCGGAAATACGCCCAATGCAAGGAGAGTCACAAAGGCTGTTATCCAACTTAACAAAGTCATGAGTTGGGTCAGCGATCACAAGGCTGGAGCTACGGTCATGTTCATAGGTACTGTCAGACGAGACGGCAAGATGAGAAAAATCGTCGGAATGAGTTATGAATCCTACTTGGATATGGCTGAAGACAATATTAGAAATATCGAAGCGTCAGTAGCAAACAAGTACCAGATTTTGAAGGTAAAATTGATCCATAGAGTTGGATATCTTTCTATAGGCGAGATAAGCGTAGTTGTTGCCGTTTCCGCAGCTCATAGGCCGGAGGCTTTTCGAGCGTGTCGTTACGCACTTGAGAGGATAAAGAGAGAAGTTCCAATATGGAAGAAAGAAAAAATGGGAAGCGGGATCGGGGTGTGGGTTAAAAAGTAGGCTGATGCTTCTATAAATGTAGAAGATTTGCTGCATCTTTGTTTGGTAGTCAGGAAAATAGGCTAGTGTTTGTGATTTTCGAGCATCTCGAAGGCATGATGGATTGCTGCCAGTAAAGGTTCCAAAGATTCAGATATTGCTTTGGGACTGCCTGGCAAGTTTATTACAAGTGTTTTGTTTCTAACACCAGCTACTCCCCTCGAGAGCATCGAATAAGGAGTCCTGCGTTGACCATGCGCTCTAATTGCATCGGCTATTCCATTAACTTCCTTGTCTATTACTTCTAGCGTCGCATCTGGAGTTACATCTCTTGATCCAATGCCTGTACCCCCACATGTCAAAATCAAGTCCACTTTCATCTTATCACTCAGCGTCCGTATTTCTTCCCTAATCAGTTCCAGGTTATCTGGAATTACTTCATAATAGGCCACATCAAATCCATCAGTTTCTAACCTATCAAAAATTAATTTGCCAGATTTGTCCCTATTTTTGTCTCGAGAATCGCTCGTCACTATTATCGCCGCAGCTCGTTTTTTGAAGCTTCTGGGAGCCTGTTTGGTCCCGCCTAACTTCTTAATGAGCCTGATTGGCCCGATGGAAATTGAGTCGTCTACTGGTTTGAGCATGTCGTAAATGGTCAGTGCCCCTACTGCAACAGAGGTTAGTGATTCCATTTCTACACCTGTTTTCCATATGCTCTTTACTTGACTGGTGACTTTGAGGGATTCTTTCGTCATGGTTACATTAACCTTGACATCATCTATCGGAATGGGATGACAGAACGGAATCAAATCTGAAACCCTTTTTGCGGCCAAAGTACCTGCGATGATGGCCGCATCAACTACGCTGCCTTTTGGTATTTTTCCACTTTTGACCAATTGGATACTATTGGGGCTTACTGTAACAATTGCTTCGGAAATCGCAACGCGCAAAGTGTCAGGTTTGGGACTGACATCTATAGTTCCATAGTCGGTATGAATGGGCGGTCGTTCAATCACGCTACGCATGATTAACGTTTGAGTTGGTTTTATAAGAATCCACTTATTTGATATGATTTAAGGTGAAATGTCACCTCTTTGCAATATAGACTTCAAGTTAGGATATGGAGAAGCAAACCATGATAGCTAGGAGTAGAATTTTCTTGTAACGTAATGGTTCTTAAGTTTGCCCAACCCATAAATGAACAGAAGTATTACTACCACCGCAACTACTGCCTGCAGGGACGACATCAATGTCCTATCAAATCTTCCATTTCCATTTAAAAACAACTGCAGTGAAGGAACAAACGAAATTAAGAATGCTGCTACTGCCAATATCATCAGCCAAATTATAGTGACGAAGATGATTAGGCTAAAATCTCTCAAGCAGGTTACGGAGGCCTATCCATGAAATAAAAGGCTATTCCTTCAACCTAATGTTCACACTGTGGCTAGACACAATTGTGAAAGCCACTTGGCGACTAGGCAAAGCTCGATGGTTGTGAATCAACTAACCTATTATGTATTCTAATAATCCAAATGGCATTCTGGTTTGAAAGGATTAAATAAAACTTACTTTAGTGCAAGGCAGTCTGGATTCGATAGACGCGCTCTATTTTAGGTTCTGAAATACTATAGTACGCTGACTGGCCAGTATATTTCGATTCCGCTAGGCCAGGAACTCTTTCTCACCTCCGCTATCTTATTCCAACTATGACAGTGGCCTGATAATTTGGTTTTATTTAGTAAGATATGTTTCAAAATTCGGGCCTGAAAGAATCTGCGGTGCTCTGCATACCGAGTATATCAGACATAGCTGACATATAAGCAAATTTATAATGGTCTACGTGTCTCCAGCATACTGACCATACGATGATAACTTCTATGAAAATTACTGATGCGACAAGGAAGGCGCTTTTAATGATAGGGGCTGAATACACGATAAAAGATGGAAAAGTGAGAACACTAGAGGCTATTGTTAGGCTTCTTGTCGAAGAACATAGGCGCAAAGCAAAACGGGCATAGACTAAGAACTTCATGGTCTTCATGACTAACGGTTCGGTAGGCCCATCTTGAGCCCATAATGATTTTAGAATCTACAAATTCAACTGAGTCGATAGTTTCATCTTAGTGTAGGCCTCAAGAATTAATTCCGCATTTGAAATAGGTCTAGCTTCTAATCCATAAAATCT
>JAICVW010000481.1 GCA_025935105.1 Nitrososphaeraceae archaeon | reverse complement strand
GCCAAATTTACAATCTCCTCTTTACTCATCTTTCTAAAAATTTCCGCTACCACAGGTCTAGCTAAAGGTATCACTCTAAATCGAGGTTCAAACATGCTCCATTCTACGTATCCTTTCAAAATTTTATTAATGAAGGTGTTTAAACTTACTTCCTCCTGAACTGACTCTTCACGTAACTTGCCTAATACATTATTTTCTATACGAAATGTGATGGTACTTGTTCCTCTCTTGATTATTCGTTTACGGTACCTGGGATTGATTATTAATTTGAGGGTACCTTCCATCATTGACTGCAGTTTTTCCATCGATAATGGTTTTTGAATAAATCCATCAATTTTTATCGATGAGGACAATGGTTCTGTGTTTTTGATCTCAAAAGCACTTAGCATAAGGACTTTTATTGTTGGAAGTATTTCCCTAATCTTTCTTACAAAATCAAATCCCGTCATACTGGCAGTAGTACGAGTAATGATAGACGTTCCCATATCTATGATAACAAGTTCATATTTTAATGATTTATGATTCAGCTTAAAGTGTTTTAATGCCAACAACGGATCAGCAAATGAACTAACATTAAAATCATGTTTCTGGCCATAGCGTTTGACTATTGACTCGAGTTCATCGCTTAGCACTAAGATTGATTTACTTTCATTATCACTATTTGCCCTCATAATGAATTCATTTCAAATGATTCAACAATATTGCCATTGATGTATTATTGGATTAGTATACCAATATTCGTTTTTGTCTAATACAGGATTAACAATCAGTTTCTCAGCCACTAGATTTAGCAGGATAGCATTTGTGTAAGAGGCGTAATAATGAGTGTTCCCAAAGCTCTTACTGTTACAACTATGAAAATTAAGGTGTTCTTTGGGCATCTCTTTCATACGTTTGCAGAAATCGAAAATATAAGTGTTATGGATAGTATATAGTGTCTATGAGCCTGCTCATAACTTAATCAAATCTTTCAATAAGTATTATATTGGTTTATGCAAATAGCATTATCAAATTTTGAACACACCACATGAAATAGCTTTTTTAGGAGATACTAAGGCGAAAATATTACATTCGCTGCTAGAGGGTTCAAAAACTGCAGTTGAGATAGCCCAAAAACTGCGAATACAAAAAAGTGCAGTTCGGGCCCATTTAAATTCAATGCAAACTGAAGGATTGGTTAGATCATATTTCAAAATCCAAAAGCATGGCAGGCCAAAAAAGATATATGAATTAACAGAAATGGGGCACGAATCCTTTCCAAGGAAGTATGACTTGATTTTAGTACCTATCCTTAAGAAACTTGAGGAAATGAATGGTAGCGGACAATTAAGAAAAGTTATGGAATCTATAGCGGATGATCTAGCAGTCGAAATAAAGGATAAAATACAGAAAAACAATGGATCAGATAAATTAGGAATATCGTTAAATGTATTAAATTCAATTTCAAATGAAATTGGATTCGTATCATCAATCGTTAAAGAAGGGGAAATGTTCTCAGTAATAAGCCGAAATTGTATAGTACATAAAGCAGCACTAAGTAATCAGGACGCTATTTGTAATGGGTTTCATACCAGAATGATAGAGCAAACATTAAATGGGAAATTCAATATCAATGTGCAACTAAAAGATTGTATCGCATTAGGAAACAAGCACAGTAGACACGTAATAGCACAAATGTAATTTAATGAAAAAACCCTCTAAAATAATAGAAACCATGAATTGCTATGTGTATAAGAGGAGAAGAGAAGAGAAAAGTTTGAAATTAATTACTTGATTATTCTTATCTAATTCTAACTTTCTATAGCTTTGTATTAAGCTGAATTCATGCATGAAATATGCCTGAATAAAAAATTGATTGTCAATGTATACAATTAACCAAGTGTTCCACGCTTATGACTAGAATGTAATGAAGGTGTCAGGCCTTATTATAAGGCGCTTAATCACTGCATAGAATGTATTTAGCCTCACCATATTTCAGACATATTTACGAATTATACCTCCCTAGAAATGAGAGAAACAAATCCGCTTCTGGTTTGAGGACTTTCTTTGGACTCTCCGTACATGATATTTGATGTAAATTCTGTTTTGTTAGACTGGACTCCTCTGGCAAAGACACATGTACGTATTGCCTCTGGGGCTATTCCAATACCAACAGGACTGAGTCTACTTTTTATCTTTTCTATTATTTCAGCTGTTAGCTTTTCCTGTATTTGTGGTTTAGAGGAAACCATATCTAATCTCTGAAATTTAGATAATCCGAAGATTTTTCCATTTGGTATGTAGCCTATGGCTACCTTACCATAGAAAAATAGTAGGTAATGTTCTCAAATAGAAAATAAACGAAGAAGATTTCCTATTATCATCTCATTGCAGTCACTAGCAAATATTGTAAATTTTTTTTTATAATTTCTCTTTTGTTCTAATTCGATTGGAGATGAACATACACGGTTTGCAGTATCCACAAAAAATTAATTTTTACCTCCTACTAATTCGAAATAGTCTCTTACAACATCGCTATGAGCAAACTATGGGTGCATTTTGAAACATATGTGGAGTGGACCCCTCTTTTTGGGAACACTTTCTCCATTATTTGATGGGTACTCCTAACCAATATTTATGGCCTTTGTTTGCTTTACTATTTCTTCTGTCTCTATCTGATGTTCTTGTTTCCATTTTGAAATGAATTCGTATGGTGTCAGATATCCTAGTGAAGAATGAATTCTATCTCGATTATAGTCTATAAAAGCATCTCTGATTGCTGCTTCTGCTTCCGGGTATGTACGAAGGTCACAAGGCCAGAAGTACTCTTTCTTTAATGTTTTGTAAAATGATTCGATATGACCATTCTGTTCTGGAGTATTACAAGCGATGTGTTCTAATTTTAATCCTAATACTGACATAGATTTTCTGAAGTCATTACTGGTATACTGTGAACCATTGTCTGCTCTAATGGTAGGTTTATTATTATTGTCTTTGTCAGGTACTATCTCCTTATGTGATACAAGAGCATTTTCTATAGAGATTGTGGCATTCTCTTTTACTGCAGATAAATCAAAACAATAGCCTATCCATTCTCTTGTAAATATATCAAAAACATTGAATAGATATCCCCAGCCATCAATACCACAGTGAACGTATGTTAGATCAACTTCCCATACATCATTTGGTCTGTCAACCTTTTTGACGTCCTTATACTTTGAGCATATAATTTCTTTCTTCTTCCTAGATGGTATGATGAGGTTTAGCTTTTTTAGGTCATATTGCCCCGTATGGATGCCCAACTGATTAATACGTAATTATGTTAGTCAGTATAG
>JAICVW010000704.1 GCA_025935105.1 Nitrososphaeraceae archaeon | reverse complement strand
TTGTCCTATAGTAGTTTGTAATAGCTGTTTTTAATTTTGTAAACCTGGGATAGTATTTTGACACCAATAGATCATCTTTTCCTTGTCTCCAGCATCCTTCGACTGCACTTAAATCAGCTGATCCTTTTGAAAGGTACTCCTACAATCATTGCAAGTTAAGTTTCTTATCTTACACCACTATTTTCTAATTTTGTCTAATATTTTAGGTCAATATATCTTTGTATAATGAGAAGAGGGAACATGGTGGAATAAACTGACTAACACCATCTGAAATGTTTCCTACAAACATTCAATCAATGTCATAACGGAAATAAAATCAAGTAGAAAAGTGTAACCGATGTAGGTAGCCAAAATTGTTACCTATCTGTTATTGCAATACCTAATAAGCTATACTGGTTAACATAAGTTCGTCAACTTTTTTAAGTCATATTGCCCCGTATGGATGCCCAACTGATTAATACGTAATTATGTTAGTCAGTATTATTACCAGATGAATTGTAGGAAGATAATAATAGGCGTTAATCCGTAAATATTTTCACCCTCTATAGTACTGGCTAACTTACACCAAGATTTCCGCCGCATGCACAGTAACTAAATTCATCTATGCGGGAGTTACAGAATGGACATAGCCCAATACTCTCATAGTCTACTTCAGTTACGCCCTTACCGAAAATCATATGATGATCGTCAATTTCTTGTGGTATTCCTTCTATATCCAATTTTTACCAGACTGGATATGGCGTCTTTATCGTTTATATATTTTTATGACACTCGATGGCAACCGGTTAACTGAATCGTGTTTGGGGCTAATTAGACACATAGACGATAATACCAATATTCTAAAACAAATTGTGTCATAAGCTCTGTTGCACAAAACATTTATTCCTTTGTACCTTAACTACCAGCTTACATCTTCATAGCATGAACATGTTATACAATGTTGCTTTTATCATCAACTCCTTAGTCATGTTATGAAATTTTCTAGCATTTACATACTCTCCAAACATTCTTTTAATACAAGAGAATACCGTTTCTGCCATCCACCTCTTTCCATAGCTTACGCTATGCTTCCATCTTTTGAGATTTGTCTGTTGTTTTATTACAGACATATTCCTGGCATGACAGTTAGTTGATCTGACTTTGGAATTACTTTTTGTCTTTATACCAGGCTTAATATGACGGTTGGATAGATATCTAAAGTTGTTATTGCTATCGTACATACCATCTGCTAATACTCTTTTGACTTTATTTTCAGAATCATTATCAACCAACTTCTTTAGCAACTTACCATCATGTACTTCCTCGCTAGTAACTTCCAAAGAAATAATCTTCTTGTTCTTGATATCAACTGCTACATGTATCTTTAGATAACCTCTTCTTATATGCCATTTATGACGTATCCATTCGCCTCTGTTTGCCACCTTGATACCAGTACTATCAAGAGCAATCACAATGTCGTTTCCTACACGTTCATTAATTTTGATATCGAGTTTGTTTACTCTTCTGTTTATTGTGCTGTAATTTGGTATCGATGGTACCTTTTTTGCTGCATGTGCTTTAACAACACCTTCAGTCTGTCTGTATGGTAGATGGAAATATGCTTTAACATAACCAAGCAGTTGTACGAATGAATCAGGATAGTCATATGCTGCTCCTCTCTTACCTTCATTCATTAGACGTCTTGCGTAATTATGAAATAAAATCTCTTTATAATGGTTCAGAGCAGACCTATTCTGTTAAATTAACCTACTACAAGTTCGCATTATTCTGAAATTTACCAGTCCTGAGACTATATCAGAAGCATGATCGTA
>JAICVW010000071.1 GCA_025935105.1 Nitrososphaeraceae archaeon | reverse complement strand
CAAACAGAGGCATAGACAAGGTAGAAAAAATGATCCCAGAATTTATACAGTTTTTAAAAAAGAATGATAAACAAGAATTAAAAGAAAGATATAATATGTTAGATTCAATGGGAATTTCTTTTAGCGTCTCTACTTCAATGCTAAAAGAGATTAAATGGATTATAGATAACCACCAGGCTGAGTTTGCGAAGTTTATAGATAGTCTTTCAAAGAAAAATTAACGAAATGATATGATATTTATCCTTATTTCGTCCAGTCCCATCTTCCAACAAAAGCCCATTTTATACAAGTACTGTATTTTTTGTTTTAGCACAGGAATTGCATTGGTTCTATAATAATTAATGATATCTTCAGATAATTATACAAGTTGTTTATAGTGATGAAATATGATAGACATAGGTATCGGTTGTATTAGCAGCATAAGAAGACACCAAACCATACAAGTGGGCAACAGAAAATATTTCATCATCATAGACTCCTTTGAGTTGAATCTAGTTGTGCAGAGCCCTAGCTACCCGTTCAGGCGATGAATATGCATATTTTCTCATTTCTTCAAAAGTTGAGGCCATCTTTGCTTTATTTAAGAATATGACGACTGGATTTACGATAAACTCTCTTTAATATCGGATAAATTTGTTAAATCGTCACAATTTTTTGCGTATGTTGAGGATAATATGGATTCATTCCAGATCTCACATGTGTGTCTTTGGTAAAGGCCATGGTTCTGATGGCTTAAACCAGCTTCATCATGAGTTCATTACAAAACTCTTTATCTCGCGGTTGTTGTAAGTCATCGATTGATTTGGAAAATTTAGTATTAAGGGCAACACAGCCAACAACCATAAAGACTTGATCAGACTTGGTAATATTTTCCATAACACAATATCATACATAGACAATACTTGAATAAGTGATGATCATCAAAAGCTAGAGAATAAAGAAGGCACTTTTAATTGCTTTGGCGGATGATGAGATGATAAATATAATCTTGCTGTGATATTAGCTTGAGCATAGATCCATGCTACAATGGACATAGATCCATGCCAATTATCAGGCAGTAATGGTCAGTCACACGCTAAGCCCAGATTAAGTACCAGCAGATGTAAATGGCCTTCTAGAGCAGTACTGCTAGGAAGCAACAACGTTGATCTGCAGGGATTTCAAGATGGCAACATCACTCGTTTGAGCTCCGAGCATTAACGTATATTGTCCAGGCTTAAGATTTGAGGCTGGAGTAAAGATGAAAGATATTTGTTTAGTTGGAGTCAAGTCGGCAATAGGAAAGGAGCCTTGGCTGAACGTGCCAGTAGAGTTTCCTAGACCACCTCCTGGGGTAAATGTGCCCGATGATACCATGACGATATCGGAATTGGAACCATTCTGGGAGTGTGTTGTAGTTGCGATTGATGAAACATTAACCTTAATTTCTACTGTTTGGCCTCCTTTAACAGTAAGCTGTTGGGGAGGAGCTATTGAAACCCCGAATGGTAAATGTTTGTAGTCAGTTAAGCTTCCAATCTTGTTCTCGGACCACTCGGTAAACCACGTTCGTCCATTTGGTCCTGCCGAAAACTGAAGTGCATTAGCTATACCACATGTCTTACTATTTGCGGGACAATTACCCCATAACTTATTCTGGGTTGGAATCCAATATTCGATCAAGGTATTATTTGAGGGATCGAATCTAGCTATCTTGTTCCCTTCATGCTCATTAAACCATAATGAGCCGTTATCATTACCAGGTCCTTTTTCTATCCAGTAAGGTAGAGTGTAAGCACCTTCAGGCACACTGTTGACATCGTTTACACCATATATCTGTGGAGATGCTCTAGACGTCGCGTATGTAGTAGTATTTCCATTGGAGGCATTTAACATAAAAAATAAACTCGTTGCATGATCAGTAACCCAAGGATTACCATTTCCATCTACCGCTACGCCCACCGGTGAGTTAAGTCCTGAAGGCATTTTGAAAGTATCAAATTTTTTTGAAGTTATATTATAGCGTAGAATTTCGCCCTTACTCGGAAAAGATAACATTGTAATCCAGACAGCATTCCTTTTGGTATCTAGCGCAATAGAACCAGTACTTATAAGATCAGGATCTATGCCTTTGAATCCACTAATGGGTATAGGTATCTTATTTATTCCCAATGAAGTACCATTCTTCATCTGAGTTGTATTTCCAAACCAAAGTGCAGGTGTACGAATTCCAACGAAATACACGTTTCCTTTTGAGTCAAAATCTATTGAAACAGGATAACTTGTACCAAATGCCTTGGGTGATTCTGGAACAATATATCTATCAAATGTAGCTGAGGATGCATTATATTTCCATATTGCGTTCTGTTTCTCATCTGTAAACCATATGGATCCATATTTATCCTGCTTTACTGACCATACCTGAGAATTATCTGTTGGAAGATTACGCACAGACCAGATCGGAATAGCAACTTCCTTATCGAATTTGTGAGTGGCGAGATTGTAGCTCCCAATCAGTCCATGTTTGGTTGATACATACCATACCTTCGGAAGGTGATTATCAACCAGGATGCCTAAAGGCATTTCACAGGAGGTGGGCAGCTTGTATTCCGTTACATAGAAATTAGAATGAGGAATTATGTTAACCCCACAAAACTGTTCCTGGTATTGGCTAATAGCAGCGGCTCTAGAATTTGCTATTAATTGAGCAGTAGACTGGGAGTTAGGACTGTTCGTGCTTGCCATATTAATAGTGGAGTTCCTAAAAACAACATAAGATGCTAGAACGGCAACTATAATTCCAATTGCTCCGTATATCATAATATTTTTAGTTTTCAAATAATTTGTCCCCTTTTGCAATTAATCCAGGTTAGAGTCTAACTGTCCACTAATTGTACGAGCTTGTCTAATATCATTGTTTCTCAGAATGGTC
This sequence comes from Nitrososphaeraceae archaeon, assembly GCA_025935105.1. GTDB lineage: Archaea > Thermoproteota > Nitrososphaeria > Nitrososphaerales > Nitrososphaeraceae > Nitrosopolaris. The sequence continues at coordinate 6,175 of JAICVW010000071.1, read as the reverse complement.
TGATACCAGGAAGATTGGTCTATCAACAGGTAACCACCTTATTTGAAATAGTTTATAGTTCTCGTTTAATCAAATCAATAGTATATGGCCAGAGCCGGAGCTATTGCCACACGCGGTCAAAACTGTGACCAAACCGATGGCATTGGTTCTTTATGTATTCAATTTAGCATTTGGTCTTATCCTCAATGTCAGAAAGGTAGTATATCTATTTTCTTAGAACAAATCTCTCTACCTAGTGGGGGCTTGGTATTAGAAATTATGTGTATGCAGCAATACATATATCATAATTTTTCAACACACTATTCTTAAGTTCTATCCCAATTTCACTTCCATTTAGCGATATTTCATTCCTGGTAACACTTATTGGATAGCTGTTATAGTACATCATTACATCGATATACAGCTCGGTATTTTCCATTATCATTTCAAATGTTATATTTCTTTGCACATTTCGGATATTCAAGTGTTTTTTTTGGGGTACGTAGTCTATGCACCAACCGGCAATATTACCTGCTACCCAGCTGTTTTCGGAAATTGTCGCGATTAGGCTATTCATTCTATCGAAAAGGTTGACATCAAGAAGTAAATACTTTCCATTTTCTCTAGTTACCGTTATAAGATCAAAATCGTCGACTGCTAATATTCGGTGGGTATTGATAAATTTGCACTTTCCGATATTTATGGTCAAGTCTTGCGACTCTACAAAAAACGCATCTTGAGGTTGTAATTTATGATGGGGATCTTTTTTTGCCTCACGTAAGGATGATTCTGAGAGATCGCCACTATCATATTTATAATAGTGTTGGGGGCATAGAGCAATCATATTTTCAGGGAGCAAGGCTTGAATACGATTATACGGAACAATATGAGCATACTTTAGCAATGGCACACCACAAACGGCACATCCGTAGAAACACTCTTTTCTAAGCTGTCTTTGAATTTGCACAGGTATAGTTTTCCCAAGATAATCAGTCGAAAAATGGCTAGTTTTCTCTTCTCTCGACATATGTAGGGGCTTTAAAACGATATTTGCATATAAAATTATTGACGGATATCCGGTCTTATGTGGCTTTGACTGCATAAGGCGGTTCAAGTTTAATTCATATTATTTCCTATCTTCCTGAGATGGCTTGATTGCAAATATACACCCACCCCGTCACTATTCGGCTTGTCAATCCATATCTGATTTTCAGGGTCACGATAACAATCACACTTGATATAAGGTCATGACAGCATAGCGAGTAAGTAGCACTTTCAGTAATGTCCCTGTTTAATTGACTAAGCGAAGCACTTCACTGACAATGCAAATTGACTATCTCATAGCACCTACGACCCCTATCAAGACTCACATTCTCAGTCCCCAAAGTGACTAATTTTCTAGTGTAACATTGTATCCTACTTTTATAGTAGTATTATGTTATAGAGTTAGCATGAACCAGATTATTTGGATAGGCTGAGTGCAATTTTTATTGTGGCGACCTTTCTAATAACGAACACACCAAACATGACAATGGCATATAATTGTAGCAGCTCTTCGAGCACACATAACAAACTCTAATTCTCAAACGAGTGTAAGCGGCAGCTCTGGCTGTTCAACTAGTTCAAGCTCTTCAATTGGAACAAACTTCAACATTCGGTGCGACTGCATCTAGCCCCCATGGCTCGGTAACTGATACCATTTCGCTTGACACATTGACATTTGGGAGAGATGCATCTGGAGATGGTCACATAGAGGCACAGCTCGACTTCAAATCATCCATCCCAACTAATGCGGGATCAACTTCATCGTCAAGTTCAGGTGGCTCCCAATCAAGCTGCTCGTCAAGTCCTTCAACGAGCGTTCGCGGGGCTTCGAATACGACCAGTCCATCACAACCCGGCAGCTGTCCTTAACCTCTCTTTTTCAAGAAGAAATAACCAGTCCTTTTATACTTGCTTTCTCTTTAAAAAATATGAGTAACTAACGGCAATTTTTGTAATACCAAGTGCTTACACCCTAACCTCTAAACAGGTCGCAAAAGCAAGTACATGTAGTGCTTCATCTAGTACAGCCGGCAACATAGCCGGTTTTACAAGCCCGGGAGGCTGCTCAAGCGTAAGCGGTGGCGCCAGTGGTGCAGGGCTGATAGTTGCCAACGGTGGCGGTAAGTCTAGTTGTTCGGCTGGGTCAGCGACGTCTGACCATCCTGACTCTTCTGAGTCTACCGGCAAGAGTGCCGTCAGTTGTAGTTCGCATTCTCCCTAACTCTTTTTTCTTTCTCTTTTTAGATTTTATGGCTATCTACAAACCTACGGCAACCACATAACCCAGAATAAAACCTTTTCCAGTTACAAGTTGGTTTATGTATTGACCCTTGTTTTTTCAATTTAGATGGAGTAGGTGATTTAGAACCCTTTACCTTTTTTGGTAAAGTTAATTAGCTCCCTTAATACCTGTTGAGGTAGTTTCAATGATGTCATTATCTGAGTGGCACCGAGGACATTCTGTCATTTAAAAATCTGACACTAACTGTGCCATATAACTCTAAGCTCATTAGGTCTTCGTGTGACAACCACTATCACAATCTTGCGACGATCAAGCCATTCATGGCTGTTAATCATAATGTTAGAGTATTTTGTGCAGGCCATGACTATCTGACTTACCATTTATGTTGTAAGTAGTAACACCTGCCCACATAAGAGGTGCGGCCTCTATAGACCTAAGATCTTCAGGAATGGATGCAAGTACTTCATTTGGTACAATCATACTAGATTTCAGGTACTTTTGCATATTGACAAGTGACGAAATCTCCACGTCGACAAGATTCGCGGTAACTACAATTACCAGCGAACCAGCCTACTCCTACCAGTTGTCCAGTCTTGCATTGAATCACGTCACTTCCTACAGCATCGATTAAGCCTATGATTTCATGTCCAGGAACTCTTGGATATTCGATGTTCGGAAACAGTCCTCCTTTCGTAACTGAATCACCATGGTGGACGCCGCAAGCCTGGATCTTTATGCGGGCTAGTATGTTTTTAGGCTCTGACACAGCTCGTTCTACGATTTCTAATGAGCCATGGGGCCTTGGGACTTGTACTGAATGCAATTTACTTCACTTATCGTTAGCATTTAGTTCTATTCGGTGATCTAGCGTCATTCTATGCTAATTGCTAATTGCATAAATCCACTCTTGAGCACTAGCCGAAAGTATGCGAGCGAGAGAATGATGCTTCTAAACTATAAGATAGCAGCAGTGTGAAAAATAATCGATGTCTTAGATAGACTGTAATTACAATTGTTTTTTAATACAAGAAGTGACGGTTCAGTGTTGCAATAATTAAGCAGCATTGAATCTATATTGGACCGGATTGGCTTACGTTCTTAAATAGGTCTAAATTTAGAAAAAATATGATTCAGGTTAACGGATATGCAGCTAAACAAGCCAAAACACCTCTTACACCGTACTCTTTTGAAAGACGGGAGCCTCGAGCTCACGATATTGTGATCGATATAAAGTATTCTGGCATCTGTCATTCTGATATACACCAAGTGAACAATGAGTGGGGAACATCAACTTTTCCCATGGTTCCAGGGCACGAGATCGTAGGCTTTGTCTCACAAATTGGGTCGGAAGTGACTCGCTTCAAAGTTGGAGACAGAGCAGCTGTAGGGAATTTCGTCGACTCTTGTAGAAAGTGTAATTCATGCCGCAACGGCCTTGAACAATATTGTCTTGAAGGGGCAACATGGACTTACAATGGATTCGAAAGAGAAAATGGAAAGACTACTCCAACCCAAGGGGGCTATTGTGACAAAATTGTGGTAGATGAAAACTACCTCTTCAATATTCCAGAAAACCTTCCTCTGCATGGCGCGGCGCCACTTCTATGTGCAGGCATCACAGTCTACTCGCCTCTGATACATTGGAAGGCAGGTCCTGGAAAAAAGGTTGGCATAATTGGTCTTGGAGGATTGGGCAATATGGGAGTAAAACTAGGACACGCACTGGGTGCCGAAATTACAGTGCTAAGTCATTCACTTAAAAAACAAGAAGAAGCTAAGAGAATGGGAGCAGATAACTTCTATGACACATCAGATACAACAACATTTAAGAAGCTAAAAGGATACTTCGACCTCCTAATCAACACCGTTTCGGTTGACATAGACTTGAACAGGCACTTTAAGCTACTTGCTCCTGATGGGGTAATGGTTATTGTAGGATTGCCAGAAAAGCCGCTATCGTTGGGTGCATTTTCACTAGTTAGTTTTCGTCGCAGCCTTGCAGGCTCGGCGATCGGTGGAATCCGTGAAACTCAAGAGATGCTAGACTTTTGCAGCAAGCACAACATAACAAGCGATACAGAGCTCATTCCGATTCAGAAGGTAAACGAAGCTTACGAAAGAGTTCTTAAGAGTGACGTTCGCTATAGATTCGTTATTGATATGGAATCACTCAAGTAACTTAATTACTTATACAACTCCATTATTTAAGACATAAGAATTATACAACAGCATTTACAAAATACAGGAAAAGGTATTAGATACAAACTAAACACTGGAGCTAAGATCCATTCTGCCAGAATCTATCTTGTGATGTCAGCACAGCAATTTCATGAGTTTGTCCTCTTTTATCATTCTCTTCATCATAGATTGTTGAATTCTATGGGTCTGACTATTATATCCTACCCATCAGGTGTGGATCTTGATTTTAAGCTCAAATGGTCTCTGCATTCAAGGAGAGAGAAAAATCATAAACTCATAAAAACCCTTGGCGTTTCAAACTTTGTAAAGACTTGTGTTGTTTCCACTACGTCGGCAATATGGAAGTTGTGGCTAATGAATCTAGTAAACATTAATCCGTGGAACATATTTAATGGGATAAAATGTTATCAAAATGTCAGAATAAACTCGAAACTTAAGGGCCAAGATCAAGTAGCCACGCTTTAAAAGCTCTAAATTGTTCAAATCCACTATATAAAGCTGCTTTGTCTTGATTTATAATATAACCTATCCCAAAATTATTCTGTATAATACAGAAAGCTACAGATGAGGACAAGATAGTTCTCTCATTTCTTTTCATATCTTATTAATAACTTCTGGATCTATTTTGCCACGAATTTGTTCTTTCTACTATCCATCTTCTGGCTGAATATTTTACCATCATGAATATTTCACCTCTATTACGAATATGTGGAATGTATCTTCTTTTGATAGACTTTCTGTCTATTTCTGGAAAGTCGTATTCCTTGTTTAGACTGAGTATCTGAACTGTATTATATGTCTAATTCCCACTGTCTGGCATGATTGAATTGGATGTCATAATTGGGATGAAATATTGACTAATAATAGAATTGATTTACAGTTACCGATACGCTCCAATCCCTTGGTTTGTTGCTTCACAAATTTGACTAATTTGTTCATTTAGTAGGGCAATAGATAGGCGTCGATATCAGGTGGATCTATAGTCTCAGGAGCACATCATACTTATTGCGAGTGCGAATCGTTGGCATCATGGTTGCGGTATTAAAAGACGAGCTATCTCAATAATTATCAGTGTACCAATAATGACAATTATTAGAAAAAGACTTTCACGTCTGAGTTTCATCTCATCCCTTGTTTAGAGATGTTTCATTATATAATGATTTATTATATAATAATTAACCCGAGATGATTTATCAAACAAGCTACAGAAAGCGAGCGTGATTTTCTCACGAAGGACTAATACTCCAAAATATTGAGTTGAAATCTTTCAATTTGTGATTTAAATTAAACAAAGTTAAGCTTTGTCACTAGCTTCTCCTACTTCCTCTTCTCTAACCTTTTTTGTGCAATCCAAATAGGCTTCATCGATACTGGCCCGTTCTAATACATCTGCATATCCTTCTAGTATACTCATTACTTTGCTTGAAACTTGTCTATAATGCGGAATATCGACAGCCTTTAAAATAAGGTTAGGACACAAGTTCAATGCATTGGATAGTGGCATTGCAGACCTAACACCTGACCTTCTAGCTTCATAAGAACAGGAAGATACTACGCCTTTTGTAATAGCACCGTTATTATCTTGATCAGTCATTATCACAGCATGAGGCTTTCCTGCTAACGATGGGTCCCGCAGCTCTTCACAGGATGGAAAAAACGAGTCCAAGTCTAAATGGAGTACGACATTTCCTATCCATTTAGGCTGACTAT
>JAICVW010000501.1 GCA_025935105.1 Nitrososphaeraceae archaeon | reverse complement strand
AGCATTTGATATTATTAGTAATAAGACAGTACGAAGGAAAAAGTTATCGGATGTTTTCTGAATGGTTAATTGAAGCATACTATCTTAGGATATTCCTGCAATTGTCACGTATACCTCACTATACTACTCTTCAGAAGTTCTCTTGTATGATTAATGGCACACTACAAGAGAAGATAATCTCCTTATTCATATTATTAATTTCAAACATCAGAAGAATATTTGCTGGAGTAGACTCGACAGGATTCAAGATAACTCACTCATGCTTCTCAGTATTATACTGAACGGAGGGCAATGAGTAGAGAATACGAGAAATTTTCTATTGGTGCTGATGTGCTGCTGCAAATTATATGTACAATCAAGATAAGACGGTCAGCACTCCTCATTCGAGCTACCGCATAAAGGGCAACGAAATTGATTCCCCAGAAGACCATTGTTGTTTGTGGAATAGACTATAACAGCGTAATGGGTATTTATTGCTGAACAAAATGTGCAGAGGACAAATCATGCAAAAATATGAAGGAGATAAATTGACAATAAATAAGTCAATTATTTGTCACCCTCCTGAATTGGCCATCTTCTATCGATACTACCCCTGTCTGAACTAGCGGCTTATTCCCTAAGGCCTTCTCGACTGCCCGGTTGTTCAAACGTATGGCTTGATCAAGACTCATATCCGCACTATATTCTCTCTGGATGATATCCAGTGCAATTTCGGAATATTGACCTATTGCAAATCCTGACCCTCTGAAGAATGTTCCACTTGGATCGACTTGATACAGCTGAATTCCTGTTTGATCCTTCCCCGATATAATGATTGAAGCTGCTTGTGGCCTGACAGCATATATTGTATAGTTATGAAGATATGCACTCAGATGTTTTGCTAAGGAGTTTGTATCAATAGGGCCTTCATATGTAAGTCGATATTTCTGAGCTGCTATCTGCATTTCATCAATTAGTTGCAATATATCACCTATGTACCCTGACCCTGTGGCACCAATGTGACTGTCAATGGTAAAGATCTTGTCTGCTGGTTCTGCCAAAGGCTTGGTGGGTTTGATGTGACTTGTGATTACAGCAAAGTTTGGTGTTTTGAGTCCTATAGTTGTTGAGCCTCTATTTACTGCCTCCAGAGCGCTATCTACAAGAACTAGTCGGCCCTCAGGTCCGTAGTAGTATGGATATCTGGAGCTGCCATAGCTTGAAGCACCAGATCCGCTTTCTGACATGCTCAGTTCGACCTCCTCTTCTTTTCTTCGGTAATCATTACTAAGTTCGGGATCACCAGTAGATCGATACCGTTTCCTGAGCCCGGGTCTCGTTCCATCGCAGCGGCCACTGCCTTTGTAGCGATACTCTTCGCTTGCTCATTGGTGATATCCTTGCTATACACACTTTCAAGTACACCATAAGCGATTGGAGAACCTGATCCCGAGGATGCGAAATCTTCTTCTGTTATAGCTCCACTCATATCGGCTGCTAATATGTGACCTCCTTCTGCATCAACGCCGGCTACAATTAATTCTACAAAGTATGGTTGATAATTCTTGAGACCAGCATATGCCATATTTGCGATGAGTCTCGCAGATTCTCTCACAGTTAACGGGAATCCTCTTCTGATCTCAATTAGCCTCCTTTCAGCTTTTGCTACCTTGATCATATATTCTGCATCAGATAACTGGCCAGCAATGGCTACAGCCAAAGTGTCATCTAATTTCGCGATTTTTTGTGTGATTTTTGAACCTATGAAGAAGCCCTTGCTCGCCCTTTTATCAGAGCCGAGCACTACTCCTTCATTTGTTTTTATACCAACTATTGTGGTCATTTTCACTACTCCATCTACTTACGCAAATGGAGGATAAATTGACTAGTATTCGAAAATGTCAGTCACGCGGCCGCTGTGTACCTACTTCATTCAAGGAGGAAGAGAAAGTCCCTTATTTGTGATGTGAGCAGTGCTAGTACAATTATTTTGGGCTCTAAATTTCTTTCCACAGTTCGAATGGAGCGAGCAGCCTCAGAAACACCTAGACCTTTATACGTACTGTACGGTACAAACATTGAGTTATAAAATAAGCCAAGAACGGTGGTTGAGATTGGCTTTAGAAAGTATACATTGTCGTACCAATAATATCAGAACTAAAATGTGGATATTTGTTAGCATAACAATGAGATCTGCTCTATAGAGGCAACTAAAAGTAAGCACGAGATAAATACATACAATCTGCTTTCGGCCTGCCTAACAAACTTTGTTGACTAAAACAATTTATTAAACAAGGTTTAGTGGACAAGTGCTTCATAATGCTTTGACCATAAAGAGACTTTTCTGCGAAGTTAGAATTGAGCAATAGTCAATAGGAAATTGTTATCAACCAAGCATTAAGATAACCGAATTCTAAAGCTACTTGGGTATTTAGGGATATCGATTTTTGAATTAACGTTTACTAGCGCTAAAAATCCCAATGCCAAAGAATGTAAGCATTATTAAAAAGACAACGTGAGAGAATTCAATGTCAACAATTGGAATCACTAAATCTTGAATGTTTGAGGTAATGTGAACTAAATATGTTCCTTCAATAATTGAAAGTGATAAGAAACCAAATGTCATGAACAACAATCTATTCTTTCGATTTCTTAAATACGCAAGAATTGAAACCACTCCCAAAAAAATAGCGATTATCACACTAGCTATATGCAAGAGGAGATGGTAGATAATGGCGGTGTTTGTAATATTTGGAAGTATGACAGGGACAAAGAAAATAGCCAAGACTATGGTAGCAATAACAAGAAGCAGTTTTGGCTTGCTAGAGAATATACTATGAAAGGGTGTCTTTATTAGCTCCATGTCACTTCTTCAGCAAGTCAAAGCGGCGCTGCGATGTGCTTTGCATAATACTAGGCGTTCTGTTCAACTGCATGTTTGAGTTAAAACTATTAAAAATCATAAGCGTTATCTTTCCAGCAATCGAAGAAATTAGCAAGTTTATCTGGTTCATCGCCTGCTTTTCCCCATAAACGACATGCCGTCCCTCACCAACTTGGTCATGGAGTTTTTAACCAAGGTGTATGGATTACCAATAGTAAATCGCTTATCTACAGCTCCTCGATCAGTTGATAGTAGTTAGTTACGGTTGCATCTACAAAGCTCTCTCTATATTTATCGAGCACTTCAGAAACTAGTTCAATATCCTCAATATAGTAAAGTT
>JAICVW010000669.1 GCA_025935105.1 Nitrososphaeraceae archaeon | reverse complement strand
TCAGAAGGTTTTTGTGTACCTCCATCAGCATTGTCGACTTTAGTGATAACATTAAGAAAGGTGAGCGAGCCTAACAGAGTGTACTGATTGGTAACAGTGCATAGGTTGATGTTTTTAGCTCCTGTTATAGTGCCTGCGCAGCCAGGTGAGTATGTGGCAGTGTAACCTGACATAGAAGACGATGACACACTATACTTTCCAGGTTTAAGGGTGACAGTAGTACCTGAAGACGAACCGGTAAATGATCTAGGGTTTGGATTGTTACCGGAGACACTTATTGTAAAGTCTGATGGTTTGCTATCCCCACCCGAAACCTTCGTTAGAACCTTGAGCGTTCCTAATAAACCCGGAGGCGGAATTGGTGAGGGGGATGGAGGGATTATCGGTTCGGGAAACGGCTTTGGAGGGACACTCTCATTCTCATTCTGAATTGGAGTGTTTCTCTTTGCCGCATAAATGTCATTAATCATCGTCGTTGAGTTTACAAACATTAGAAGCAGAAGGATAGCTCCAGCCGCTATAGCTTTGACTACCTGGGAAGAAATCTTGGTGTTCATGATTCCTTGATCAGAATTCCATTTAAACGGCTACCTAAAGTTAATATCAAACAACAACTATGCATTTTAACCACATTATCCCTTTTGTAAATACTAAACTGGCATTTATTTAAGCAATTGCTACGATAATTCAGAAATCTGCTACTATTCACTTTATGTTTAGATTTAACTTAAATCATAGGTCACTCAAAATTGCTTAAATAATCTAAAAGAATGCTAGGATAAGTTAGCCATCAAGAGTTCGAGGCCATAATATCACAAGAGTCTGCTGGCCTAGTCCTTTGCAAACCGGTAGACTTGAGGCGCGAGGAGGATGACCCTTGTTTAACAAATTCCTTTTCATGGAAGCTCGAGATTATAGATTATCTCTATCTTTACTATCCATCCATCAAGCAAATATCGTTATTTTCAAAAACTATAGGATAGGAGATAGAGAATTCTTTTCTTCTTTCCTATAATTAATACAATGATTATCGATCTTTCATATGTATTACCTGAACTTACCCTTTGCATTGATAATGATTAAATTATTTGCTTCTATCTTTGTTAGTCTTGGGGGGTTTTGGGCTGTCGGCGGTCAATTCGTGTAAAAATACTCCTACCGCTACTCCGATAGAAATCGCGGTTATCAAATAGACACTTAAGCCAGCAATTACAGGAAAAGATGATATATAAATACCAATAATCTCAAAAAGCCATCCAAGTGAAATAATGTGACAACCATAATCCAGAATAGATAAACGTAATCGGTAGAATCATAACTATTGCTCCTACGATCGATCCTATGACAACAAAAAATACTTCTCTTCATAATGAGAAATACATACTGGATTTAGAGCTTTGTACCATTCATGGCCATCTCTTCTAAATTAAGAGTAAAAAATATTGGAAGCGCTGTCGAATAGCTACCAGGTTCTCAATTGAGTCAGTGATCATATGTGTCCTGCGTGAATAGTGTTATCTTTGTTTCCTCCCCACTGAAGTATAGGTTCGTTTAGAACTACATTCGTAGGAGTAATAGTTATCTGATTTTTAGAGATGCTTCCGTAGTTATAAATAGAATACCCTTTCCATCATACAATCCTTTAACTAATGGTATTACTACTGGAGATCCAGGTGCTGTCAATCTCAGTAGAGTTGGTCCAGCCTTGGTAGAGGAGTCAGTATTAGCAGCTGTGGGTACAGCAAATGCGAGTTTATTTGTAATCGTGGGAGCAGCAATAATAGTGGCGGTAACTATGATTGCTGCAATTATTGTAGCTTTTGCTGTCTTTCTCGTCTTTGTTTTTGCTTTTGTTGATGATCTTCAACCATAGCTACAAGATATTAAACGATGATTAAAGAGGGGGACAAATACCATTCATGGATGCCAGTAATGGAATTCGTGGCTTGCTTTATTAACTAGTTGACAACATCATTATCAGTTGATGTTGGAAAGGGTGAGCAGTTTTTATCTCCCTTATAATACATCGTGCTGTC
>JAICVW010000178.1 GCA_025935105.1 Nitrososphaeraceae archaeon | reverse complement strand
TGATGCTCCAGGTATTCTTCAAATATCCAAAGGTTGTAGGAGACTTTAATATTACCTCTTTAATTATCTGCTTATTCTTATCTGAAGATATCTTTGGTATCCTACCAGCATTATTTCGTTTACTCTTTATACCATCAAGTCCATATTCTTTGTACTCTTTTTATCCAATTGTATACATTCCTATAATTAACATCCACGTTCTTGGCTATAGTTCTGTATGGTAATCCTTCCGCCTTTTGTTTTACTGCAGATGCTCTTCTATACTCCTCTTTGTCATCACAGGACAGTAATGCAGGCATGCAATTTCCACCTCTTGATACTGTAGCTACATTCTATTTCTTTATGGGATTATTTTCTTCATTTCTGTGTATTGGAATTGCCTTTAAACCATCTTTTTTTAGAGCTAAAGGAGCTGTTATTGGACTACCATATCCTGTGTGGAGTATCGAGCACGAAATAGAAAGTCAACATACTGGGGTAGCAATAGAGTCGACAGTCTAATCCACATTCAAAGTTTACTTAATTTTGGTGAACGCCATCTGATCTCAAATTACAAGTACATACAAGTCATGATAGGAGGAAAAATCTATTTTGTGTCTCTGGACGAATGGGTTCCACAAAGCTCGACACACGTTATTAGAGATAAACAATCTGGTTCGCTTATTGGCATTCCAAAAATTTCGGATGGCTTCAATATATAGTAAATGTTTGAAGAAATACCGGTCGCGCATTAGGTTTCATATGCTTACGAGTGTTGTATATGCATTATTTCCACTGAAATTCTATTCATCTAACTGTGATTATTTAAACATACAGAGGTCAAGGCTGTGAAAGCATTACAGAGTATCATGGAAAATGGCAGTAGATATTTATGGCAGCATATGGCATTAGCTCCCTATCACGATATTTCCTTAATCCTTACTTAGGGTTGCAGCCACTGCTTTTTAACTTTGTTTATGACTATAATATTAGTAATTGGTCTTACGTATTTCGCAATGCCTCTTTTGAGTAGATTGTTGCGACGATGGTTATATCGACCTATACAACATTCTCAATAATGAATTGATTTGTGTGATTGAACTTGGTGAGAGGTTATTGCTGGGAGGGTGTTGTTGCTACACTTAGCTTTTCGACATATGATGTTTATATTAATACTAGTAAAACACTGCAGGAGAAAATAACGATCCAAAAGTTTACAGGCTTACCGCATTAAAAACGGAGAATTCGAGGATAGTTGGGGGAAACTAACTAAAAAAAGGGAAAAAGCCTTTTTTGTTAAATGCTAGTGTTATCATCAGTGTCAAAATGCTTTAAATTTTGGCTTTGATTGTCATCCATAGGTTGCTAAAATATCGAAAATTTACTTAACAAGAGTATGATATTCTTTCTATAACTATCCGATAAATTAGCCTCTGTCTTCATAGATGCGATATAATTTGTGATAACTGTAACATTGTCATTATTGTTATTCGCCACTCTTTCTAGCCAATTAAAGCAATCATTGCTTAGACCATCGGTAGCGTTTTGTACTCTTCTTTCAAATAAAGGATCATGGTCCCACAGGTTAATGTTATTGCCGTGGATTTTTCTTGTCTTTATCTTTACATTAGCAATTTGCATCAACCGATAGTTATTAAACCGTCTATATAACTATGTATTATATACATACTAATTTAGAAGTAATAAATCATAACTGGCCATTAAGTTAAGGAAATTATTACTTGGTTTATCTAAATTAATGAATACAAGATAAACTAATTATTCCCTACCCTCAACCAACTACATTACAATTTGTGCTAAGATGGCTTAATCTCAAGTTATCTATCCCCGAATCTCTCCACTCTGGTTATGCATGATACATATAGTTGCCAAGACAGATCTAATCGTAAGAGAAGACTTTATGTATACAATAATTTTATCTCAAATCAGATGGTAAAAAAAGACAAGATAAAGTGTGATATTTGCGGAAAGTCATTCCATTCCAGAAAGGAGTTAGAAAAGCATACTGAAAATGCTCACAATACAACGGCAAATAATATCGTAGTAAAAGCCATCAAGAAAGATTTCAAGATCTCGCACAGATCATTGGCAATATTTATAGGGGCAGGCTTTCTAGCTGCGATTATCGGTTTAGCTTTAATATATTCTGGAACGGTATCAAAGGTATCTTCATTAACAGTAGATGGCATACAATGTAATCCGTCTGAACAGCTTCTCTTCCATGTACATGCACATTTGGACATCATCATTAATGGTCAATATTATTTGGTACCTGCACAAATAGGTATTACTAATACATGCTACTACTGGCTGCATACACATGATGTATCCGGTATAATACACATAGAATCACCAGTAAATAGAGACTTTACAGTAGGACAATTCTTTGATATATGGAGCAAAACATTTAACAATGGTCAAATCAAATTCAATAATCATCAGATATTCAATTATGTAGCTAGTTCTAGCCGCCCTCTAAGTGTATATGTTAACGGAACTAAAGTTCCAAGTACTATAAATTATAGAGACATCAAGCTCCATGCTCACGATGAGATTGCAATTATCTATGGTAATCCGCAGTCGAACATCCATTCAAACTACAGTTTTCCTGAGGGATTATGAAGTATCAGACTTCTCCCCATGAACTTGCTGCTAGTTCTTATGTATGTGATAAATTGTTCAAGCCTGAATTGGAGGTGAGGATCATTTCACATCTGATCGGTTAACAAGATAACGGCCATCATCTGAGACACATTTCATCTACATTTACGGATAAATATCATCATTGTCACAGTAACTGTTTTATTCAGTCCACTTTATTGTAAAGAATTGGTATCTAAAACAAACCTAAGATTAACATCCTTAAGCCTCAAATTGCATTGTTCTGATTTACCTAAAGTTCGATTGTAAATTTTCCCCATCTATCCTAGATTCTGCTTGTTTATTATTCGATCCTAATGTATCCATAAACGATCTAGTAAATTGTTGTTTTGGTCTAGACATTACTTCATCTCGTGTACCTTCTTCGATAATCTTTCCATCGTCAAGGATCACAATTTTGTCTGCCAAAGCTAAGGCTTCGTTTGGTTGATGAGTGACATAAATAGTAGGTATTTTGAATATATTGGCAGTGGTCTTGACAGCTTGTGTCAGAACAAGCTTTGATGTAATATCCAGATTCGTAAAGGGCTCATCCATAAGTAGAAGTAGAGGCTCAGTCAAGATGGTTCTGGCTATAGCGACCTTTTGTTGTTCTCCCCCGCTTATATTTTGAATATTTCTGGAAAGCAATGGTTCTATTCCTAATATTGAAATTATCTGTTTCGTCTTTATAATTGATTCTCTGTCTTTTTTATGATGTAAGCCGAAGGTGATATTGGAAAAAACATTCAAATGCGGAAAAAGATATAGCTTTTGGAAGATATATCCTACCTTCCTTTTTTCTAAAGGTACCCCATTTAGCAGAACTCGGTTGTAATATATCTCTCCTTGATCGGGTTGCATTATCCCAGATACCAGATTTAGCATAGTCGTTTTTCCGGATCCGTTTCTTCCTAATATTACAAGAATTTCTCCTTCATCAACTTCTAGGCTTAGAGGGCCTAGTTGAAAATTACCCACTTTCCTGCTCAGATCTTGAATTCTAATCATTTGTTGTTCACCGGGCTATACTAAATGTATTCTCTTCCAACCCAAGAAATATGCAGCTGGTTCTAGCAATAAGAAGTATTCTATTCCTATGGTATCCACTAGAATCGTCCAAAGATTTATGGCAAAGAGCAATGCCGAGGAATACGGGGAGAGGAAGAGAAATAGCAGAGAAGGAAGTGCGCTTGTGTGAATAAAACCTGTAAGAGTACTAGCAGAAAAGTTTATTGTAGCTTGGAGTTCGTAAGCTGATTAAGTAGACAGGGAAACGATGTTCGGACTTTCACATATTTCATCAATAGCTGAGTCCAAAAATACGTGTCATGTACTTTAGATCCGTGAGGTCATGGCGAGTAGCGGCTTCTATCATTAACTGCAAGGCCGCAGGTGTATTCATGTCATTCTCCATATATCTTGTAAATTTTTGTCTCAGTTTCGAACTACTTTGATTGGAAGTACTAACGGTTCTCCAAAGCGAACTTGCAATTTTATCGTTTATAAAACAATATTTGTCAAGTTCAGATTGTGAGAATTTGAAAGGCTGTCTATAATGCCTTGAAAGGAGATATAGACGAACTATATTTGAGCTATACTTATGAAGCATATCTCGTATTCTTACTACGTTACCGAATGATTTGGACATCTTCTTACCATTCATGGTGACTAACCCCACATGACTCCAGATTTTTACCGGTTGTTGGCTGGATGTTAGAACCTGCAATTGCGCGATAATTGACTCGTGATGTGGATATACTAGCTCGATCGCACCGCCATGTATATCGTATTTCCCATCGAAAATTGACATTGCCACAGAAGAATCCTGGATATGCCACCAAGGAACTCCAGTACCTAAAAAATTGTCGTGATATGTCTGACCAAAGTCATCACTGCCATTCCAAAGCAAAATATCACTCGGATTCTTTTTCCCCTTTGCTATATCGACTCTACTATTTATCAATTCATCTCTGCTCATCCTTGAAAGCCGCCCATACGAGGCTAGTGAACTCGTATCCAAGTATACATTGTTGTTAGTAAAGTAGGCTCGCTTTTCAGTAACAAGTCCGAGTATAAGATTCTTAGCAGTTTCTAGGTAATCCGAAGTCCTAGCTATACTGAAGGTTTCAATCCCTAGGGATCGAATATCAATTAATAGTTCATTTATAAACCTATTTGATATTTCTGCAGCAGATGATCCTTCCTCCTTCGCGCGAAAAGAGATCTTAGGATCTATATCAGTTATATTTAATATTGCAGTTGTCTTCATTCCTTTTTGCTCTAAATATCTTGCCAATAAATCATAAAATAGAAGTATTCTAGCATGTCCAAAATGGGAGAAATCATAGACAGTAGGACCACAAACGAGTATACGTGCCGTGTTATCTCGTGACAATACTTCTTCTTTCTGACGGGACAAGGTGTTAAATATTCTCAATAACCACTTATAACATTCTAAAATTGTATTTAATACTATACTTCAGGGACGAAATAGTGTATAGTGCAGGTATTTACCCATTGTCTTCCGGGTCTTACTCTGATTCTGTTGTTCAAAGACTGACGAAAAGTAGTTTCGATTGCCCATTTGTGTAATTCAGTTTCTTCTTATGTCGCTAATCCCATGCAATACAACCAATTTTTATGTCTATCATATTTCATTACAAAATCTCATACAATTACGCAATAGAATTCAGACATCCTTCTTGGGCAACGGAAGGACCATGGGAAATGCTAAAGCACTGTAACATTGCAGCTGTAATGACTGATTCACCAGCAAAAGAGAATCTCCAATTTTTATCTGACATAATCATAACAACAGCAAATCATTCGTTTATCAGATTCCATGGTAGAAATACTAAGGGTCATTATTGGTATAATTATCTGTATTCTGAGCAGGAATTAAGACCATGGGTAAATAAAGTAAAGCAAATAAAAGAACAAACAAAGACCCTTCGTATTTATTTTAACAATCACTATGGTGGAAAGGCAGTGGTTAACGCAATGCAGTTTAAAGAAATGAATGAGATATCATTATCCCTGGAAGAAAGAAAAGTATTGGAACGCGCGCAAGAACGAATCTCTGCAAAATAGCTGGAAACGATGTCGAATTGAGCTTACATCACATTTGACCTCAAGCGTACCCGTAAGAGTACTCCTTCTCAGTACTTCAAACCTTGGGATGCTGAAACAGACCCTCCATCACAATTTCTTTCAAAGGTTTTCTATCATTTGGATATTCTCTTTCCTGAAGTAGAGGTGGCAGACGGTCTTTTGGTCCTCTCTTTCCTATTGCAACCATCGCCATCACATCAAAATTATCTGGAGTCTCTAAATCTTTTCTTGCTTTCTCATAATCAAAACCTTGCATTCCATGAACCGCTAATCCTCTAGATGTTGCTTCTAATGCCAAATTCTCCCACGCCGCTCCTGCATCAAACTGATTTGTTCTTG
>JAICVW010000445.1 GCA_025935105.1 Nitrososphaeraceae archaeon | reverse complement strand
TGGAATAACTGGACGTCCTATAGTTTTATTTGATTTTTCTGGCGGAAGTATTAGCTTAATCTCATCCCATAAATCATCAGGAATCTTTCTAATTGTGGGAAGATGTTTATTTACTAACCTATAAGCGTGCATCCATCTAGAAAGAACTTCCTCAGCTATATGCATATCTGCCATTTTTGGGATAGGCTCTAAATCCAAATCCAGTCTGTCCTCTCTTTTTGTTTATTCATACATAGATTTGACTAATACTTAGCTTTAGCTTTTGTGGTTATGACAATGATATCTTTGTTGGAAGTAAAGACCGCATTTGAAGCCGTTAACTAACCTGAAGCAATGCATAAATACATATCTTAGTATTGATTTGCAATGATAAATCACCAATCCGCAATAATGATTAGCGCAATTGCGGTAATTGCTGCAATGATGATTTCGGTTCCTGTGGCCTCAGCTTTACCCCCAACATACTTTCGAGAGATATTAAGTCGAACGCTGTTACTGCCAGTAGCAGTATCCGGTAGTAATATCTATGCAGCATGGAATAATGCTAGTGTTGCTCTCCATGGCGAAGGCATATTCTTCACAAAGAGTAATGATAGTGGAAAAACGTTTGCAAAGACAATGGTTCTCAGTCCCCCTAACACAAATCCAAAGATAGATGTTGTATATGGGAATGTAACTATAAGTGCGTCCGGTAGTAACGTAGTCGTGACATGGTGGACAAACGAAACAGGAGCACTTAATCCAGTAATGAGGATAAGTAGTGACGGTGGCAATACTTTTGCGAATTTAATAAGGCTGAGCAGCACTTCAGGTGGAATTAATAAGTAATCCCAACCAAAAAGGCCTAATTCCGTTAGATTCACCTTCGGCAAGAAAAAACCTAACCGTATCTAATCGCGGACCGACGACTCAAACCCCCTTAAAGAAACCCTCAGCCATTTGACTCCTTCCTGCATCTACACATACAAACAAGACAGTCTGTTTGGACTTATCCAATTCCTTATTCATTTTTTATTGCTTTGATGACTACACTAGTTATTTTCCTATCCCCGACTTTGTCTTCTAGATAAGGCGTTTCCTGTAATACCTCGACACTATTGAACCCAGCTTTTTTGATACTATCAATATAGTTTTCACTTGTCAATGCACCATCAATGCAACTGCACCAATCCACAGGATTTGCTGATTCTACTCCAACCTCTTTAGTTGTGACCAGGTCAGAAATAACCATTCTACCTTTGTGTCTTAGAATTCTGTAAATTTCTTTGAATGCTGCGACCTTATGTATGGTGAGATTAATAACACAATTGCTTATCACTACATCAGCAGTGTCACTTTCTATCGGGATTCCTTTTATATATCTCCTTTTTTGAATTCAACATTTGTATATCTAGAATTGACTGCATTAGTTCGTGCCTTCTCTAACATCTTTTCTGTCATATCTATACCAATTACTTTTCCAGAAGCTTTGACTTTATTGGCTGACAAAAATACATCGATTCCTCCTCCTGAACCGATATCGACAACTACTTCACCTTCATATATCTGCAAAATCTACTGGTGCACCGCAACCTACCCCCAATATAAAGGATTCAGGAACAGATTCTAATTCTTTATTATCGTAACCGATGTTTCTTGCGATCTGAAGAGGAGACGTAACCGAAATGGTAGAAGAGCTATCGTTACAGCATTCCGTAGGGCCACCGCAGCAACCCTGTAAAGAGTTACTTGTTAATGCAATTTTTCTATATCTCTCTTTTACCTTTTTCTTGATTGTTTGGTCTCACCATACATAGGTTTACTAAAGAAACTATCTAAGTTGTCAAGGGAAACCAGGTAAAGTAAGTGTAATTATGGAAACTAATGCAAGAGGCAGAAGAACAAGACGAACTATAGAATTACCAACTATTCAAGACCAACTAGGATGCACATTTGATGGATATGATGCAGGATCCCTCATGGCTGAAACGGCAAAACTAAGGAAACTAGTCATGAAACGAGGTACACTTGAAATTTTAATTCCCTTATGCTGCACTACAAACCCGGTGAGATATATGAAATTTAGGCAAACATTGAGGGGTTTTAGCAGTAAAACACTTGCAATTAGACTCAAAGAACTTGAAAAGGGAGGCATTCTCGAAAGACAGGCTTATCATGAAATACCACCAAGGGTAGAATATAGGCTAACTACTAAAGGCCAAGAACTAGTAGAATCTGTAATCTCTTTGGTGCAGTGGATGAGAAAATGGTCAAAGAAAGGCTAAACTTTCGTTGAATTATTGTCTGGAAAACAATGAGAATCGAAATGTCAATTTCTATCAGATTAGGAAATAGATTGGGTATTATTATATGAATATACATTGGTTTTATTTATTACCAGAGTCAAATCTTCGTGGTTGACTAACTGCTCATCTCTTGACAATGCGCGATGACCAGGAAGAACTTGTCTAGTGAGCTGATTTCCACTACAAACTCAATGTCCATAATTCTGTTGTTGTCTATCTTTTATTTCCTACATTCTAGCTTCATACGCATTCCATATTTTGGACGTAACGTAATGAGAGGCTTTAATTCAACCTTATGAGTTGTATCATGGTACATCTTCCATCGACGGCATATTGTAGCCAATAGTAGTATTCCTTCCATCCATGCAAATGGCTCACCTACACATCCTCTGATACCTCCTCCAAAGGGGAAATAACTAAATCTAGGAAGTTGTAACTTTGCTTCTTTGGTCCAACGATCCGGATAAAAAAGATTTGGGTCAGAAAAGTAACGTGGGTTATGATGCATCACGTATTGGCTCATTAAAACAATTGAACCAGCTGGTATCACATATTTGTCAATTTTGTAGTCATTTAAGGCTTGACGGCCTAATGTCCAAGCCGGTGGATAAAGTCGCATAGACTCCCTAAACACTTTTTCAGTGTATTCTAATTTTGGTATGTCTTCCACAGTTGGCATTCTGCTTGTACTATTACTATTACTACTATCGCTATCTTTACTATCACTACTATCATTACTACTACCAAGTACTGAGCAGAGTTCAGCATACAGCTTAGTCTCTACCTCTGGATTCTGTGATAATAGATAAAGTGTCCATGTAAGTGCGTTGGATGTTGTTTCATGGCCAGCCAGAAAAATTGTCATTACTTCATCTCTTAGTTGTAAATCAGTCATTTGTCTAATTCCAGCTTCTACATCTTGGGCTTGTAGTAAAGTATATAGCAAGTCTGTTTGTGTTTGCGGCAGTCCTTTTCTCTCATTATCTCGATGTTCTTTAATCATGTTGTATACTATGGAATCTAATTTTCTTTTTGCTTGTTGGAATCCCTTATTAACAGGCAGTATAGGAATTTTTTCAATCAGCTCACCAAATGGCATTAGCAGGCGGTTAAAATATTCTGCACAAGTCAAAAGCGCATCTCCAACTTGATCTGCTTGTTCGGATTTGATATCTGAACCTAGAACAGCCTTACTAATGATTGCTGCAGTTAAATGTATCATCTCCTTATGGATGT
>JAICVW010000329.1 GCA_025935105.1 Nitrososphaeraceae archaeon | reverse complement strand
GATATGTCTGTTGATCGCTTTCAATCTATAATAAAGCTGCAAACCATTGAGACCAGGCATTCTTATATCCAAAATAGCCAATTTATAATAGGATGGATCTACCTTGGTAAAGTGCGCCAACGCTTCAATGGGTTCTACAAATGTTTCGACATTATAACCTTCAGAAGCTAAGCCTGCTTTGAATGTATAAAGGATATCTTCTTCATCATCAACTAATAGAATATTGATTGAAGACTTGTATTTTTGCCTCAAGCCAAGATTATCACAAGAAGTGATATAATTATTCCTTCGTAGATTGTATAGAGGATAATTGTTAAATTCTGTCTGCTGCTGTTGTTGTTCATGTAACTTCTCAAAATGATAATAATTTTTTTCAAGGGAAGGTAGTAAAGAGAAGGAGGATGAGGATTGTATAATCTGATACAGTCCATCTCCTATCACTGCGCCATTTGGTAATGCTTTTGAGTTTATCTTTGAACACATATTCATAACGGGTCCAAACAGATCATCACTTTGGGAAGTTGCGGATCTAGCGACTTCTACTCTGCCATAATCAGCACTAATTCTGTAGCTGAGGGAGGGTAATTGCTCCTCTTGCAACTTTTGATTGATTGTATCATGAGCATCCATCATTGTTATACAGCATTCAATCATATCATTAAATGCAGATTTATTGGAAAGGTCAGATGTTTCAGGATAGCAAATTATCAAACAATCACCAACACTTTTTATTACTTTAGCTCCTAGACCTCTGGCTATTGCAGCCATTGTATTAAGAAAAATCCCATAGTATCTTCTAACTTTTTCTGAATTATCGATATTAGAAGTGATTCTTGTGGAATCGATTATGTCAACGAAACAAACACAACAATTTTGTCCTCTAATAAATTGGATCTCTTCAAATTGCTGGTCTTTTACTATGATGGGCAATGTTATACTAATGTTACCACGTATGAATATCTTCTGTAGACAATGTCTACATTGTGAGATAACGTAGCACAGTCCAAGGTTCTTTCTAATAATTTCTGATTGGTGAGTAGCATTCAACACTATTAAGTCATTCTTCTTAATATGGTTTACTTTATCGAGTTATTATGTTTCTTGATTTTTCATTAACGCAGCTGAGAAGAGTAGTAATACTGGCAGAAACAAATTAAGGGATATGTGGAAATCTAAAATCAAATCAAACATACTCCTTATAGGAATGGCAGTTGGATTGATCCTAATCGGTACACTCTTTCTATTGCCATTACATGAACGGTGGTATTAGCATCTAGATAACAGACCTAGTTGCGGAATATGAGATCTAGTCCTACATTTGATCTACTTGGTTAGTGTAATGAATATTAACTTATTCATTTAATTCATCTTTAGAAAACCTTGAACTCACTCGATATTGGATCTCAATATTTCCGCCACCCATTGATTAAAAAAGACTGTATTGAATTTAGATCTTATCAAGGCAACATTTCTTTAAATGTGAGAGATAAGAATACCCTAGTAATTCTTCCCACTGCTCTAGGTAAGACTGTTATAGCCATGCTTGTTTGTGCAGAATTCCTGTATAACTACAAGTCAAAAAGAGTCTTGGTAATGGCTCCCACGAAACCGCTTGTAGCTCAGCATATGAGCTCATTCTTTTCTGGGTTAAATATTTCTGAGGACGGCATAGCGATAGTCACTGGAAAGAACCCGCCACCAACTAGAATGGCGATCTGGGATCAAAAAGAAATAAGACTTGTCTTTGCAACGCCTGAGGTAGTCAAGAATGACCTATCAGAGAATAGACTACTCTTGAGTGAATTTAGTTTGCTAGTTTTTGATGAGGCTCATAGAGCTGTAAAAGACTATGCTTATACCTCAATAGCCAGGTATTATGCCCAACAATCATCGTATCCCGTTATTCTGGCTATGACTGCCAGCCCGGGATCAGAAAAAACAAGGATCGAAGAAGTCTGTAATAATTTATACATTGAGCAAATAGAATACAGGAATGACGAGGATGCAGATGTAAAACCATATATCAATCCAATCGATGTAATTTGGAAATGGTTCACTATTCCTCATGAGTATAAATATATTAGCTCAATCCTACGTGCGATGCTTGAAGACAAACTTCAATTTCTTATAGAAAAAGGATTACTGAGAAAAAAACATCCCCAGTGGATATTTAAGATAGATCTCATTAGACTTGGTGAAGAGCTACAATATAGATTAGAGCTTACTATGGAAGAATTACGGGGGCCACTTTATGCCGCTTTGATGCAGCAGTCGTCAGCTCTTACACTTATGTATTGTGCAGAACTTATAGAAAGCCAAGGGTCTCCATCATTGAGAACCTTTCTACAAAGAGCTGAAAACGATGGTGGAAGGGCTCATCAATCGCTGCTGAATGACAATAGGATAAAAGAGATTCAGACACTTCTAAATAGTCTAAAAATAGAACATCCAAAAACAACATATCTTGTAGAACTTTTGAAGCAGCGTTTTTCTGTTTTTCAAAATAATCCCAGAAATCATCAGCATGAGACCAAGTACAATATTACTTCTAAGGGCCCTCTCTCAATCCATAAAAGACCAAAGGCTCTTGTTTTCACCCATTACAGAGATACTGCAAGAAAGGTGATCGAAATTTTGACTGAAAATGGGATTAAGGCGGCTAGATTTGTGGGACAAGCAAAAAGAGAGTTAGATATCGAGATGAGTCAGGAGGAACAATATGCTATACTTGAATCATTTAGAAATGGAGAGTTTGATGTGCTAGTAGCGACATCTATAGCTGAGGAAGGGCTTGATATACCAGAAGTAGATCTCGTCGTATTTTATGAACCAATATGACTCAGTGAGATAAGATACATACAGAGGAGGGGAAGAACAGGCAGAAAATCAGCTGGTTCAGTGATAATACTTGCCGCAAAGGATACTATAGATGAGCGGTACATTTATGCGAGCAAGAGGCGCAGTGAAAAAATGAAACAAATACTGCCTAGTGTCAATGTGACCCTAAAACCTATTCGAAGAACAGGTATGATAGCAGACCCTATGACAGCTGATGAAGTGTCTTCTATTGAATTAAGAGAATAGCTTTAGATGAACGGGTTGACAAAATGCTAACGCCACAATTTGATAGCATAAAACCAGGTGAATCCATTCCACCACTGTCACAGGAATTAGCTAGTCAACTGACCAGAATGAAGAATAAGAAGAAAATGGAATTGCTCCCATTTGAATCTCATACACTCACTGGTCAATTTAGGAGAGAGATAGATTCAGCTGCTAGAAGAATTCACGTGTTAGTAGCGAAAAGTGGGAGACAAGGGATAGACGTAGATATTATTCAAGAGAACTTTTCCTTTGATAATTCTGTCTTGGTAGAGGCCTTGAAGAAGCTTGAAAAACTGAAAAGGATTGAATGGATTGATGATAGTAAAGTAATCCTCTCTGAAAATTTGGCGAAGATATCCGGTAAGACGTACGACATATACGTTGAAAAGGTCATCCAGGGTAGAGCTTTAGTTATAGTGAATGGAAAATGGCACGCTAGATTAAATCATTACGATTATGAAGGGCCTCGAGAATTACTTAAGAAAGGATCAGAATTCAGGGCCGTAGCCGAATTGTACAGTAACGATGGCGTATTTAGCCTTAGAGTAAAACAAATAGTATAATTATAATTCAGTTAATGGAAGCACGAATGAAAATTATATCTGACCACAATACAAGGAATTCGTTCAGCATCTGTTATGATAAATATAACTGCTGGTAGAAAGTATAACTGAGAAAACCGCAGCCTGTCGATTTCTACGAATTGGCACAAAAGGTTAACATAATCGCTCCTCGCTTCATTACTTGTATCTCTTGGCTACTATAATAAAATCAATCAATCCTTCACATTCCTATACGCGTCATCCATACCTTCAATCTTGATCAACTCCTGCCAGCCATATACTTTGCATTCTGAACAATATTATCATGTCGCATTCTGCTCATAACTGTGTGGAGCCTCGATCAGATCATGGAGTTCAGTAAACACATCTGCTAAAGTGGCAGATACGTTGCGGCCTGTATCAATGGCAATACATGTAGAACGCAATAACAGTACTACTAACACTAATACTGAGACTGTTGGAGGACAAATACCAAACAACATTTCAAGAGAAACTGTAAGAAATCCAAATGGTCCATATTCCCAATTTTGTGGACGGTGTCTATTTTATGGCGTCTTTTCCTTCTCCAGAGATGCCATAAATAATTAGTGGCACCATGCCTTAATTTATTCAATGACGAATTCATTATCTTATAATACTTTTCGAATGTTTTCATTTTCATCTTAACCTGAACGCTGAG
>JAICVW010000528.1 GCA_025935105.1 Nitrososphaeraceae archaeon | reverse complement strand
CCATCAATATGACACCGAATCATTATTGTATTCAAGGAATGACTGTCTGCTAGTTTAACTCCCTTCAAACCTTGATAATCAAACGAGCGCCACATCACTTGGTATTTACGGAGGAGCTATTTCATAAATATGTAGAAAAAGATCGTTTTTGTAGGCGAAAAATAATTGAGCTCTGGTCTAGATTGCATGGATCTAACAGAGTTAACTCCATTGGTCAGGTCACGTTTATCTGCAATGATATATTGTGCACCTCTAAATTCTGGAGGGCGATTGTGAGAGTACCAGTTGCAATTATTAGCCCAGTTGTCAACAGCAAATACAAACTTGTCATTGGAGCACGACTGGTTCTGTTCCAGCGCTTATTCCTTCATAGTTGGTGGGTGCATACTTTCTGAAGAAAGCCTCAGCAATCTGACTTCTTCCGGCATTTTGTATGCATACAAATAATACGGTTTTCTTGTTCTTCTCGTCTTTTGAGTTACCAAAGAATTTCATTTTTTTCATCACTTCAATGCTTTTATAACCAGACTAGTAATTCTTCTACCACCTGCCTCAGTGTATGGCGTCTCATGTAAAATTTCTATATTAATGAATCCAGCCTTTCTGATACTATCGATATAGTTTTCCTTTGTTAATGCTCCATCGATGCAACTACACCAATCCTCCGAATTTGCTGATTCTCGGCCAACTTCTTTACTTGTTACTAGATCAGAAATTACCATTCTGCCATTCCTTTTTAGAATCCTGTAGATCTCCTTGAAGGCTGCGACTTTATCAATTGTCAAATTAATAACGCAGTTGCTGATGACTACGTCTGTGAAATTATTGTCGATTGGAATTCCTCTTTCTATATCTCCTTTTTTGAATTCAACGTTTGTATATCCGCCCCTTGCTGCGTTATTTCGCGCTTTGTCTAGCATCTCGTCCGTCATATCTATGCCCATAACTTTCCCAGAATCATTGACTTTATTCGCCGACAAAAAAACGTCAATTCCTCCACCAGAACCTATGTCAACTACGACTTCTCCTTCCTGCATATCTTCAAAATTTACAGGGGCACCGCAGCCAACACCAAGTATAGAAGTTTCAGGAACAGATTCCAATTCCTTGATATCATAACCAATGTTCTTTGCAATTTGAACTGGCGAGGTCACTGAAATGGTGCTGTTGTCACTACAGCATTCGGTAGGCCCACAGCAACCTTGTAAAGTATTCCCTGTTAAAGCAATCTTACCATACCTCTCTTTTACTTTTTCTTTAATCACTTCTTCTTTCATATACAATTAGGTTTACAAGAGAAACTATTTAAGTTGTCAAGAGACAACAAGTAAAGTAAGTGTAATTATGGAAACTAAGGGAAGAAGAAGAAAATCAAGATTAGAATTACCTACCATTCAAAAGCCGGAGCCTTGCTCCTTCTAGGGGTATATGACTTTCACTTATGTGACAAACAGTGAAACCTAATTACAAAAAGAGGAACACTAGGCTAAAACATAATGGAAATACCTAGATATGTAATAATTGACTGAATTCCAACCAAATCAAGGCTCTGTCTTTATATGCAGTCGCTATTACGACAACCCGCTTTATAGTGGGCTGGTTTAGTCAAGTTACTATACCATAGCCAAGTTACTATACCATAGAGTTGAATATCGTAGAATAGCCCAGAACAATTGCAAGTTAATAGAATAAAATATAAGTAGGCTTATTTGCTGACAAAAATACATCAATTCCTCCTCCTGAACCAATGTCAACAACCACTTCGCCTTCTTGTATATCTGCAAAATTTACTGGGGCGCCACAGCCTACTCCCAATATAGAAGATTCAGGAACAGATTGCAATTCTTTGCTATCATAACCAATATTTTTTGCAATCTGAAGAGGTGACATAACTACTGAAATAGTGGAGCTACAGCATTCAGAAGGACCACAACAGCCTTCTAAAGAGTTCCCTGTTAGCGCAATTTTGCTGTATCTCTCTTTTACCCTTTCTTTGACGGTTTGATCTAGCATACAATAGGTTTACAAGAAAAACAGAAATAAGCACAAGAAAAACAAGAACAAGATTGCCTACAATCCAGGATCATCAAAGCTGTAGTTTTGAGGGATATCATGTTGAATACCTTATGAAGGAAACACTGAAACTAAGAAAACTAATTACAAAGCGTGGAACATTTGAAATGCTAATCCCATTATGTTGCACTACAAATCCTGTCAGGTATATGAAATTTAGAAATACTCTACATGGCTTTAGTAGCAGAACATTAGCTAGAAGGCTCAAAGAACTCGAAAAAGCTGACATTCTTACTAGACAGGCTTATCATGAAACCCCTCCGAGGGTTGAATATCGTCTAACACCCAAAGGTCAGGAACTTGTGGAGTCTATAGTATCATTACTTGAGTGGATGAGAAGATGGTCAAAGAAAAGATAACTTCATCTAATTAACAATAAGGTATAACAATATATGAACCCAGGCATAAGCACATGGTAAACCCTAGAATAGCCAAACTAAGCGATATAGGCTTATATCGATATTATGGTTCACCAAAGTAACAAATGGAAGAAACCGAAAAGGCATTTTTTAAGGTAGTTGGAATGTATTGTATTTCGTGCAAGCCAATTGTAGAGAAGCAACTGAAAGATGATCAAGCAGTTAAGAAAATTGATATTGATTATATGACAGACAGCGTTATGGTAGAATTTGATCTGTCTTTAATAAGTAAACAGGAAATAAAGGATAGACTGGAAAAATCTGGCTACAAGTTTGTCAAGATGGCAGCTCGAGGATAATACTATGATTAAGGTAATACTCCCTCCAGAAAAACCAGACAAAACTATTGGACGTCCTGTAGTATCATTTAGAAGAGTACTTGATGGTATCTATATGTCTTAAGAACTGGTTGTCAGTGGAAGATGCTGCCAAAAGAGTATGGTTCTGGTTCGACGTGTCATAGACGATTTCAAGAATGGACAACATCTAAAGTATTCCAGAAATTGTATGTTAGTCTATTGAAAGTT
>JAICVW010000643.1 GCA_025935105.1 Nitrososphaeraceae archaeon | reverse complement strand
ATTATCGACACGTCGTTGGCACCGTTCTCTTTTAATCCCCAGACGGTATTGACAGTACCCCAATCAAATTCTACACTACTTCCTATCCGATAAGGTCCTGCACCCAAGACTATTAGCCGTCCATTGTTGTCTGCTTTAATTTCTATATCATCGAATTGGCCTCCATATGTCAAATAAAGGTAATTTGTCCTAGCCGGCCATTCCGCGGCCAATGTATCAATCTGCTTGATCACTGGATTGATCCCGAAGTTCTGCCTCAGGCTTCTTATTTTCAACTCATCTATTCGCAAGCATCTTCCTATTTGTTTGTCTGCGAACCCAAGCCTCTTTGCTTCTTTAATGCTAGCCTGATTTATGCCAGATTGTGCTAACAAGACATATTCCATATCGACAATATTTTTAATACGAATTAAAAACCATGGATCTATAGATGTAAGCGAATTGATCCTTTTGATAGTCATTCCCTCTCGCATCGCCCTTACTACATCAAATAATATTTCATCTGTTGGATAAAGCAATGCTTGTTCTAATGATTCAATATTATCGATGTTTTCTTTTTCTTGGTCTCTGATAGTAAGCTCTTCCCGAATCGTATCCTTTAACACATCCGCTCGGCTTCCGTGTGATGCATTAAACTGATCATATTGCCTAGTTCGAAAATTAGGTTTTACGCCAGAGATCGTTCTAGAATTCGCTACAAGACCGTCTTTTCCAGTTTCACCCATTCTTATTGCCTTTTGTAATACTTCTTCGAAGCTCCGTCCGATAGCCATTACCTCTCCGACGGATTTCATAGTACTTCCGAGCTTTCGCTTCACCAGCTCAAATTTACGAAAGTCCCAACGAGGGAATTTAAGTACTACATAGTCAAGCGATGGTTCAAAGCATGCCGTGGTTGCCTTCGTTATACGATTAATTAGCTCAGGTAACGTGTAACCAAGTGAAATCTTTGCAGCCATATAAGCAAGAGGATAGCCTGTCGCTTTGCTAGCGAGAGCTGAAGACCTAGATAACCTAGCATTTATCTCTATTGCGCAATATTTTTCAGAAGTTGGATCAAGCCCAAATTGCACATTACATTCTCCAATAATGCCGCAGTGGGAAGTAGCTCGTTGAGCGGCAGATCTTAGTAAATGATATTCAGAATTATTCAATGTTTGTGAAGGTGCCACTACAATGTTATCCCCTGTGTGCACTTTCATTCCGAGGATATTTTCCATGTTGCAAACGATAATGCAATTACCTTGACTGTCTCGCATTACTTCATATTCAATTTGTTTCCAGCTCCCGACATATCTTTCAATAAGTACTTGTCCGACCATGCTGAGAGAAAGCCCTCGTCTCACAATTTCTTGAAGTTCAAATTCATTGAAGGCAACTCCTCCCCCTCTTCCCCCAAGGGTATAAGCCACCCTAACAATGACTGGATAACCAATTGCATCAGAAACTTTATAGGCCTCTTCAAGAGAATATGCTGAACCGCTACATAGGGTTGGCACTCCACATGAGAACATTGCTTCCTTAAAGAGCTGTCTATCCTCAGTTACTTCAATACCTCTAACTGGCGTGCCTAATATTTTAATTCCATATTTCTCGAGTATTCCAAGTTTGTTTAGCGCAACACCGCAATTTAATGCGGTTTGTCCCCCAAAACTAAGCATTATTGAATCAGGTCGCTCGAGTTCAATCACTTTTTCAATATAGCTGGGGTTAATTGGAAGAAGATACACTTTATTCGCAAATCTTGTATCTGTCTGAATAGTTGCTATATTGGGATTAATTAAAACACTTGTAATTCCGTCCTCTTTTAGCGCTTTGAGGCATTGCGAACCGGAATAGTCAAAATGGCGGTCATCTTGGCTGACTTTCGCCGGCTTCTCCGATTTTAATTGCCCCGCTCCCGAGAACAAGTATTTTTTTTAGATTTTCATTTTTTGGCAAATTTCCTCCTCACTTGTTTTCTTTCCTCTCTAAAATGGTACTAGCCTTATAAGTTTGGAGATTATGTCTGTTCTGACTCGATCCATTGCTACTGGCCGATAGCGAATGTCCCTTCTCCTTATTAAGTAATTCCTCAAACCGGTTAAACACGAATTTGCAATCATAAGGTCCCGGTGAGGCCTCGGGATGAAATTGGACTGCAATAATGGGTTTGGACATATGTTCAATCCCTTCTATAGTCTGGTCGTCCGCATTGGAAAACCATACTTTGAAGCCAGTTCCCTCCAAGCTATCAGGAT